>DEIK01000096.1 GCA_002352425.1 Rhodobacteraceae bacterium UBA2776 | reverse complement strand
CTAAAGAATGCGCTGCGTTCTGACTATTTGCATCACCGCTGGCCAGTTATTCGATGCGTTTTCATAACCAACCAATGCCAACCTACATGTTTTACAGGCCCAAACCTGCCGCGCGTTGGATTTTGACCTATGACGGTATATGGTCGGTTTACCCTGTCGGCACCGCTGGCATTTATGTTAGCGTGTCTGTGGATCAATTGATATTGGGACAGGCGTGAAACTGCGACCTGGTCATGTCACGCTTGCGTTCCGGTCCCTCAACTCATTTATGCAGCCTTTCGTTCGTATGCCAAGGGGCTTTTGCCGCCGACATTCAGCCTTTGGCTGGAAAAGCCCTGTCGCATTCGAACGAAGGGTGGCTTAAACGCGCACTTGGAACGGAACGAAAGCGTGACTGGTCCACGGTGAAATTCACCAAAAAGATGCCTGATCAGCAGGCAAATGATCTACGCATCTCAAATGCCGGCACAGCGCGCCTGAAGGTTTCTCACGCACAAATTCTGTGTCCGCAGGCCGTGGATTCACTTGCTTTGCGTGCCAAAATGTCGCAGTCGTATCCTAGAACAGTCGTTAATTGACAACTCTGAGACCACCAATACGTCAGGCTTTCGCTACAGATAAGCGCAACGAAAATGCGCGACCAATGTCGCCGATCCGGCGCATTGGGAAGCGCCAACAGGCTGCACAAACGCAGCCGGGACGGGGAAAATGAGTATCAAACCACCATTCGTAGAACTGGATATCAAAAAGGCCGAGTCCGGCTTTTACGAGGGCAATAGTGTACCTATTGCCCTCGTAAGTAAAATCTCCATGGCCCTTTTGGTCATTTGGGCGCTGGTCTGGCCGGCCAATGCAAACGGTACTTTGGGCAGCTTGAACTGGAGAATTCTGGCAGATTTCAACGTATTCTACATCGTGATCGTAGGGTTTTTCGCCTTTTTCCTTTTGGTCGTGGCCGTGCTGCCGCAAACCGGCAAGCGTGTCATGGGCACGACCGGCAAAGGCAAGGAATTCTCTAATTTTTCATGGTTTTCGATGATGTTCGGGGCTGGTTTGGGTGTGGGCCTGATGGTCTTTGCCACCGCCGAGCCGCTGGGTCTGTGGGGCTCCAATCCACTTGTGGTTTCAGGCGAGGTTGAAGGCAAAACTGCCGAGGCCTTGGAATCGGGTTTCCGCTATACCTTCCTGCATTACGGGTTCCACGCCTGGGCAATCTATGTGGTAACCGGTCTGTCGCTGGCCTATTACGCTTACACGCGCGATATGCCTTTGACGATCCGGTCTGCCCTGACACCTTTGTTTGGCAAATATGTCAACGGCGGTTTGGGCCATCTTGTGGATATTCTAGGTGTTGTGGCAACAATTCTGGGTGTATCTGTCACCATCGGATTTGGTGTCAGCCAGTTTATTGATGGCGTTTATGCGATCACCGGTATGGAATGGCTGATGGATATGGGCGGCGAAGCCCCCAAACCTGGGACGGTTGGTCTGATCGCGGGTTTGCTTGTGATCATGAGCATGTCGATCCTATCGGCTGTGTCGGGTGTTGGTCGGGGTGTTAAATACCTCTCAAACCTTAATCTGGTGCTGTCACTGATCTTGCTTTTGACCTTTGTGATCTTTGGCTCGTTCATGTTTGCCATGACAACTTACGCCACAGCCTTTGTTGATTACATCTTGCACTTTGTGCAGTTGTCTTTTGGCGGCTATGGACCACAATCAGCCGCAGAATTTGCCGCAGCACTGCCTGAGGCGGCCAAACCGTTGGCCAGTGATCTGTCCGCCGCTCAAGGCGCGTGGGGCAGTTATGACGGCTTCGTCTCCGGGCTTGGCTCGGCTGTGACAGATGCGCAGGGTCGCATCACCGAACTGACAGCGATCGCATCACCGTCAGAAGCCGAATCCTCTGAGCTGGCCTCTTTGACAGCGTCCCTACCTAACCTACAGGCCGCGGCGGCACTTTCACCTGACGTGTTGCAACAGACCTATGATGCTGGCAACGACGGTCGTCAATTTGGCTGGCAGTCAGGCTGGACCACGTTCTACTGGGCTTGGTGGATTGCGTTCTCACCTTTTGTTGGCCTGTTCCTGGCGCGCATCTCGCGCGGACGTACCGTGCGTGAATTCATCGTTGGCTGCGTCTTTGCACCCGCGATGGTCTGTTTCGCTTGGATGACCATTTTGGGGGCCACGGCGATTGATCTGGAACTGACAGGCGGCGCAAACGGGACGATCGTAGGCGCGTCCAACACCGCGAAACTATTTGTGACACTACAGCAAATGATCTCGGGCGGGTTCCTGACGGCCATCACCATTATGTGTGTGGTGCTGATCATGACCTTCTTGGTGACGTCTGCGGACTCTGGCATCTTGGTGATGAACACCATCATGTCCGGCGGCGCGCAAGAAACCAGCATCAAACACCGCATTGTGTGGGGCATCATCCTGACGTTAGTGATCGGCACATTGCTGGTCGCAGGTAAAACCAATGGTGGGGCTGATCCGATGGAATCGTTGAAAAGCGCAATGATCATTGGCGCGCTGCCCTTCACAATGGTTATGGGGTTGATGTGTGTTTCTCTGATCAAGGCGCTGTATCGCGACGGGTTGCGTGAAAAACACGCGGCCGCTTTGGCTGCGGAATAAACACACAAGACGATATCGATAAACGGCGCCAAGCAGTTTGGCGCCGTTTTGCTATTTGGCCGCTGACACTGTTGATTGGTCCCAGTCAAATTGGCGTAGATACTGCCATAGCTGCTCCGAGAATTGCTGAAACGGCGCTTTTTCCCGCATCAGCAGGTAGACGTGACGCTGTTGCGACAGGTCAGTGATCGGCCGAAAGACCAGATTTGGGCTCATGTAGGGCACCACGGTTTTGGGCAACACGGTCACCCATCCACCAGCCCCGATCATCGCGATCAACGACATGGTGTTGTGCATCGCGACTTTGGACCCGGCGATAGCCATTTGAAATTCCGGCGACTCAATCATCCCGCATAAGCTGTTTGTGATGAAATTGGCGCGGGCGACGTCGACTATCGCGGGTGGTTTTTCGCACAGGGCCAGCGGATGATCCGGCGCGCAGATCAAGCCAAACGGATCGCTAAACAAATGCGCCTGCCGGATGCCATTTAGCCGGTGTTGACCCGACACCACGCCAATATCAGCCTGTCCCCGTAACAGCGCATCAATCACCTGTGGCGTGTCAGTGTCGCGCAGCTCGACCTTTAGACCCGGATTGCGGCGGGTTAAATCTGCAATTGCACTGGGAAACACCAGTCCCGCCACCGAGGGGATCGACGCAATGCGGATCAACCCGTTTGGCGACTTGGCCGAGGTTTCGATGGATTTGACGGTGTGATCAAACTGGCGCAATTGGGTTTGGGCCAGATCAAACACCTGTTGGCCAAGCGGCGTTAGCCGGTTTTTGCGGTCGCTTTCGAATAATCGTTGACCCAAATGGTCCTCAAGCTGTTTCAGTGTCATTGAAATCGCAGACTGGGTACGCCCCAACCGATTGGCGGCTTCCGCCAGATTGCCGGCCTGCGCCACCGTTGCAAAACAGCGCAACATTTCAATCTTGATCGCCATATTTCAATTTTCCTGAAATTTTGTTCAATAGTTTATATTTGACTGATGCGGGCTGCAAAGTCCACTGTCGTGCCAACACTTGGCCACAGGATTTGAAAATGACTGATACGAAATTGAACTACATCGCAGGCGCATGGACCAAAGGCATCAGCGAGATTGAAAACCGCAATCCATCAGATCTGAGCGACCTGGTTGGCATGTTTACACAGGCCAGCCCGGACGATTTGCAGCGCACGCTGGATCAGGCCCGTGTGGCCCAAGCCGAATGGGCGGCCTATGGGATGGAGCGTAAACAAGCGGTTCTGATGAGCATCGGCAACGAGATGATGGAGCGCGCCGAGGAACTGGGCATCTTGCTCAGCCGCGAAGAGGGCAAGCCGATTGCCGAGGGCAAGGGCGAGGTGTACCGCGCCGGTCAGTTCTTTACCTACTACGCCGCCGAATGCCTGCGCCAACTGGGCGAGAACGCCGACTCGGTGCGTGAGGGGGTCGAGATCGACATCCGCCGCGAACCTGTCGGCGTTGTGGCTGTGATCAGCCCGTGGAACTTCCCAACCGCGACCGCGTCGTGGAAAATCGCACCAGCCCTTTGCTATGGCAATGCCGTGGTGTGGAAACCGGCCAACGCAACGCCGGCTTCGGCTGTGGCGCTGACTGAAATCATCGCCAAACAGGATGTTCCCAAAGGGTTGTTCAGCCTTGTTATGGGCTCGGGCGGGACCATCGGTCAGCAGATGGTCGAAAGCCCCAAAGTGGACGCGATCAGCTTTACCGGCTCGGTTCCCGTGGGCAAAGGCATTGCCGCTGCCGCCATCCAGAACCTGACCAAGGTGCAGATGGAAATGGGCTCCAAAAACGCCTTGGCCGTGATGGACGACGCCGACCTTGACCTTGCGGTGACGCTGGCGCTTGGCGGTGCCTTCGGTGGCACGGGGCAAAAATGCACGGCCTCGTCACGCCTGGTGGTGCATGCCGACATTCACGATGCATTCGTTGAAAAACTGGTGGCAGGGGCCAAGGCCATGAAGGTCGGTCATGGGCAGTCTGATGGCACCCAATTGGGGCCTGTGGTCAGCGCGCAGCAGCTGAAAGAGAACCTCGCCTATGTTGAATTGGGCCTTAGCGAAGGTGCAGAACTGGCCTGCGGTGGCGTGCGTTTGGACATGGAACATGACGGGTTCTACATGTCGCCGGGCGTGTTCGTGAACACCAATAACGATATGCGTATCAACCGCGAAGAAATGTTCGCGCCGCTAACTTGCGTGATCAAAGTAGCCAGCTATGAGGAGGCCCTTGCGGTGGTGAATGACACCAACTTTGGCCTGACATCGGGTATCGTCACCCAAAACCTGGCGCGCGCCACGCATTTCCGTCGCAACGCCCGCACCGGTGTTGTGACCGTCAACCTGCCAACCGCCGGTACCGATTACCACGTGCCATTTGGCGGTCGCGGTGACAGCTCTTACGGTTCGCGCGAACAGGGCAAGGCCGCGGCCGAGTTCTACACCACCGTCAAAACCGCCTATATCAGCGCCGGAACACCCCTCTGATGCGTGTAGATGGCCTGCAATATGCCAATTGGTCGGAAAAGATTTTCCGTCAAATGCGTAAGGGTGGCGTTGACGCGGTCCATGTCACCATCGCTTATCATGAGGATTTCCGCGAAACGGTTTTGAACTTTGAGCAATGGAACCGTTGGTTCGAACAATACCCGGATTTGATCATGAAAGGGCAATGGGCCAGCGATATTGAGCGCGCCCGTGAAACTGGGCGCACTGCCATTTTCTTTGGCTTTCAAAATCCCAGCCCGATTGAATCCGACATCGGGTTGGTCGAAATCCTGCACAGCCTTGGCGCGCGCTTCATGCAACTGACCTATAACAACCAATCCCTGTTGGCGACGGGCTGCTACGAAACGGATGACAGCGGCATCACCCGCATGGGCCGCCAAGTGATTGCCGAGATGAACCGCGTCGGCATGGTCATCGACATGAGCCATTCTGCCGATCGCTCCACCCTTGAGGCCGCCGAGATTTCGCAGCGTCCGATCGCGATCACCCACGCCAATCCACACGAATGGTCGCCCGCATTGCGCAACAAGAAATCCGATGTGATTGCGGCGGTGACGGCTGGTGGCGGCATGCTGGGGTTTTCGCTCTATCCGCATCACCTGAAGGGTAAATCCGGCTGCACACTGGATGATTTTTGCCAGATGATTGCCCGCACGGCAGATACCTATGGCGCGACGCATTTGGGCATTGGGTCGGACCTGTGTCAGGACCAGCCCGACAGCGTGGTTGAATGGATGCGCACGGGGCGCTGGACCAAAGAAATGGACTATGGTGAAGGCTCGGCGGCAGCGCCAGGTTTTCCGGCTATGCCGACATGGTTCCAAGACAACCGCGACTTTGGCAACCTTGAACAGGGCCTGCGCGCAACGGGTCTGAACAGCGATGAGGTCGCTGGCATTATGGGCGGGAATTGGCACAGGTTCTTTGCCGAAAACTTTGGCCCGCAGGGATAACCGACATGGCCGTTTTCCCCCCGACCCACATCCCCAGACGCGCTCCTCGCGATGTTATGCGGCTAGCGCGGTTGGGTTCGATGCATCAATGCAGGCTAAGCTTTCAGCGGGTGTTGACGCGACGCATGGCGGCCGAGGGTTGGGTGTTTTCGCGCCCCGTTTTTGAATTTGATGCAGCAGGGGTTGGTCACGCGGTCTATACGGCACAGGGGCCAGAACGGGCCTATTCCTTGATTGCCTTTGGCCATGATTTGCCGCCCGAACAACGCTCGGATCGGGTGATCGCCACGGCGTGGGACGCGACCTTCACGCTGTTTGACGGCATCCCAACGTCCGAAGACATCTCGCGACTGGCGCAGAACATTCCGCTGCAAGAGGCGGGTCGCGTCACTGAAACCGAAATCTCTGTGTCTCGTGCCAATCGCTCGGTGCGTCTATGGGCGCATTTTATAGAGTGCCTGTCAGAGGGGCGCCAACCAGATGCCGATAAGGTGGACGCAGTTGGCTACTTGATGCGCACCACGGCAGTTTATGGGTCGGGCAAACTTGGCGCTGCGGATTACGACACCCTTGCGGCGCGCCCCGAAATGGCTGTGCCGTTTCAAGCCGAGATGCTTTCGGTGTTTTTAACTCGCGGTTTTGTGCGTGATCTAATCAACCACATGGCTCATGCCAAAGGCGGCGAAAAGGCCGTCAATTTGGCCCCTGGTATTGCAAAACGTCTGGGCATCGGCAATTCAACGGGGCTGGGATTGGCCCCTTACATCGTCAACCATCCGGTTTTGTTCAACAACTGGATCATGGCCCGTGAAGAGGCGATAGCCCGTGTGCGCTCGCTTAAAACCGCCACCGATACGGAGGCAAATGCCTTTGAAAAACTGCTGCAGCGCAGCCAGGCCTTGGTGGCGGCTTGGCACACTGAACATCCGATCCAGATTGTCAAACTGGCCGATTTGACGCTGGATATGAACGCCCTGACAGATCAGGTGGCGCATGACGATCTACGCACAGGCCACCCGTGGGATCGTCTGGTCAAATGGTCTGAATCAGCGTTAAGCCTTGAGGGCCAAGAACTGCTCGCTTCGCTGATCCTTGAGCCATATGGCGAACTGGTGGACGGCTTGGCCAACACCATGGCCGACACCAACACCCAAGCCTTTTGCATTGATGGCGCCATGAGCGTCGCCTCCGTGCGCGGCCTGATCGAGACCAGTTATGGCTGGGCGTTGCCGATGGATTGGGCCGCCCGCGATAACTGTGCGCGGGCGTGGTATGTGTCCGAAGAAAAACTGGAACCGCGTATGGGCGAGCGGTTTGAAGAGCCGCTCAAAGACTATGAGCAACCACTGGCCCCAGCTCGCGATGCGGCGGCGGCCCATGCGGCACTGCTGGATTGGGCTGATGACAAACCCATTGCGGAATTTTTGCTGTCCCACCCTGAACACAGGCACACAATCCGCCGCGCCCAGATCAGCGCAGATGCGCCTTACGCGGAAATTCGCGACAACACCATTGCGGTCGATGTGTTGCCGATAGATTTCCTGCGCTGCAAACTGGCGTTTTTCGGGGCCACGCATTTTGACCCGCGCTCGGACCGATGGGTCAGGATATGCATGTACGCAGGCGCGCCCTATCCGCAGGATTTGACACTAGATAACGCCGATCTTTGGGCCTATCCCGAGGTGACAACATGAATTTTGCGCTGAACGAAGTCGAAGCGATGGCCAAAAAGGCCAGCCGCGGGGCTGGGTACAGCTGGGGCATGGCCGAGGAAGCCGCCAAGGCCAGCCGCTGGCTATGTGCAAACGGCATTGACGGTGTCAACGCACTGGCCGTGGCGTTGCTGGCGGCAGATGGATCCGATCCCAAATGGATGGTCCCGCAAACTCTCGACGAGGAATGGCGTGCCCAATCCGGTACGATCTGCCCTTTGATGGCAGGGGCGACGTTGTCCGACTTTGCTGGGGTGGGACCGGAAATATCTGTGGGTATCGTAAACGTCGTGGCACCGATCTTGCTGTTGCCTTTCGCGGCCAATGCGGCGCGTCAATTTGGCTGTCCGGTGACGGTGGCGCGGGATGGGGTTTTGGCCACAACGGATGGCAAAGGGCTTGCGTTGAGCGGGGCGCAAAGTGCCGTTAGCATCGACATAGCACCCCGTGTGACGGTCCAACGCACAGGTCAGATCGGCGCAAAAAATCCACCGCAGACCCGCGCAACACCCAGTGACGCGGGTTGGGCCGCATTGGGCCACTTTGCCCATCGCACCTATGCCCCCGCGACGGATGAATCCCGTCTGAAAGGGGCGGGCGCGGGCCTGTCCGACAATGACTGAAATGGCGACTGAAACGAGGAAATAATGATAGAAACCAAAACCCTAAGCCTGAGCGAAATTGAAGACCTGTCCATGAAAGCGTTAATGGCCGCCGGCACCTCAAAAGCCAATGCGCGCCCCTTGGCCGTGGCAACCGCAGCAACCGAAGCTGACGGGGTGGCCAGCCATGGGCTCGCTTATATTCCGATCTATTGTGAACATGTGGGCTGCGGCAAGGTGGATGGCCAAGCCGTGCCAGTCCTGACCCAGCCCAGCCCCAGCGTCATCAAAGTTGATGCCGCAACAGGGTTCGCCCACGCAGCGATCGACGTTGGGTTTCAAAAATTGATCCCCTTGGCCCGCGCACAGGGCGTGGCGGTTTTGGCGATCAACAACAGCTATAACTGTGGCGTTTTGGGCTATCACACCCATCAATTGGCCAAAGCCGGACTTTTGGGGATTGGCTTTACCAACGCACCGGCCTCTATCGCCCCCTCTGGTGGCTCCAAACCCGTGGTCGGCACCAACCCGTTTTCCATCGCGGCCCCAGGGCCAGATGGCACACCTATGATCCTGATCGACCAAAGCGCCAGCACCATCGCCAAAAGCGAAGTGATGAAACACGCCCGCGAAGAGCGCCCCATTCCGGTTGGCTGGGCGCTGGACGCCGAGGGCAATCCGACCACAGACCCCAATGTCGGGCTCAAAGGCTCAATGGCCCCGTCGGGGGGATACAAAGGCGTTGGCGTCGCCTTGATGGTTGAAATGATGGCCGCTGCAATGACCGGCGCAACGCTTGGCATAAATGCGTCGCCCTTTTCCGGCACGGTGGGTGGGCCGCCAAAAACCGGCCAGTTTTTCATTGCGATTGACCCTGTTGCCACCTCGGGTGGCGGGTTTGGCGAACGGATGGCCGATCTGGTCGCCGCGATCCATGATCAGCCAGACGCCCATTTGCCCGGTGACGGGCGCGGTGCCAAACGGGGGCAGGCGACGCAAAACGGGGTGGCGGTGAACACGGCCACATTGGCGCGGATCAATGCGATCCTTGAGTAAACAGCCAGGCGTGCGCAGATATGCGCGCGCCATGTCCCAATCAGGTTTTCTTGGTGTCGTTGACGATGCTCATCGACGCCTGACCGCTGTTGCCAAGCGGCACCGAGGCGAAGGGGCCACCTTGGCGCGTGTTGGCGAGGTCTTGATGGTCAAAGGGTGCGCCATCCGCGATGAACTGCGTTGCAAATTGCTCGGCGTTATCCTTTGGGCGAAAGCCAAGAAATGAGGCGTTTGTGTTGTCGACCGTGGCGCGGTCGTTGTCCGAAACACCATATGCAACGGTGAAACCTGTGACTGGCGCGGTGATGGATTTTTGTACCAACTGGATCAAATCATCATAAGACAACCATGACCCAACCGCGCGGGCATTGTTGACTTGCGCGCAGGAAAGGATGCGCAAGCATACGCTTTCGATTTGGCGTTTGTCCCAGTAAAGCGAGGCCAGATCTTCGGCAAAGCATTTGGCCAAGCCATAGAATGTATCCGGTCTGTGGGGCGCATCCGTGCCAATGAAATCGGTCTTATTATGCATGCCAACCGCATGGATCGACGAGGCATAGATAACGCGGCGCACCTTGTTTTTATAGGCGGCTTCCCAGACGTTATAAGCCCCAATGAAGTTCGGCCCCAGCAATTCTTCAAACGGGGCTTCGTCGCCAATGGCACCAAAATGAACCACCATATCGGCCCCCTTTAGCAGATCAACCATCGCGCCCAAGTCCGCAAGATCCGCCTTTACATAGTGTTCGCCATCATAAAGCGTGCCGATATCGTCGGCCAAATCGGTGGTGACCAACGCGTCGCACATATGAGAGAGCGGTTCGCGCAGATAAGAGCCAAGACGGCCAGCGGCACCCGTAAGGACAAGTTTTTTCATTTGGTTCTGCTTTCTGTAGGGGCAAGGGCGGTCATCAAATCGCATCTTTCACAGATGCAAGCGCCGCATCCGAGGCCTTCGCCAGCAAAGCGGTGTCCAGCGCAACGGCGACGAAGGTGAAGCCTTCGTTCAACAATTCGGCGGCGAAATCTGTATCCAACACCAGCGTGCCAACCGGCACACCCTTGGCGATCAAGGCTTTGGCGGCGGGCATGATTTTGGCCCAGACATCTTTGTGCAAAGTTTGCCCAAGCAACCCCATATCTGCCGCGATATCAGCCGGACCAAAGAAGATACCGCTGACCCCGTCAACGGCGGCGATTTCTTCGGCCAGATCAACGGCAGACGCGGTTTCGATTTGCAAAATCACAGTGGTTTCTTGTTCAATACGGGCAGTGTAATCGGTGATGCGGCCAAATTTGGTTGCCCGTGTGGAGCCCGACACACCACGTATGCCAAGCGGCGGATAGCGGGTCGAAGCAACCGCCTTTTCGGCCTCTTCCACGGTTTGGATCATTGGAAACAGCAAGCCTGGCGCGCCCAAATCCAGCAGGCGTTTTACAATCACCGGATCGTTCCATTCCGGCCGCACAATGGCGGTGGTTTTCGTGGCAGCAAAGGCCTGTAACTGGCCAAGAACGCTGAAATAATCGTTCGGAGAATGTTCCATGTCGACCAACGCCCAATCATAACCGGATGGCGCGACGACCTCGGCTGAGACGGCGCTGGATAGGGTGACCCACAGGCCGATTTGTTTGTCACCCGCAGCGATCGCATGGGTGAAGGTGTTCGCGGGTAGTTTCATTAGATAATCGCCTTTTCAATGATCGGTTTGTTCTCTTTGATGCGTTCAAACCTGAATGGGCTAAGGTCTAGCGTTCTATAGCGCCCATGCACAAGCATTTCAGCTGTGCCACGCCCCATGGCAGGGGATTGTTGTAACCCGTGGCCCGAAAATCCATTCAGGAAAAGGAAATTTTCCACCTCGGGGTGCGGGCCAGCAATCGCGTTTTGATCCAGCGTGTTATAGGCGTAATGCCCCGCCCATTCGGACTGCACTTTGATGGCCTCAAATTGCGGAATACGGGTCGCCAAAACGGGCCAGATGTGATCCTGCCAAAGCCCGTGATCCATGTTGAAATCGTCGTAATCCGCCGCTGGATCAATGTCCGTGTGGCCGCCGGCCTGATAGGTTCCACCACCGTTTTCACGCACATGCACGCCGGATGGATCAATCGTCAACGGCAAGTCGCGGTCCAGCGGGGTTTCGGCGGAAAACACCCATGAGTAACGCTTGCGCGGCTCGACGGGCAGCTCGATCCCCGCCATGCGCGCCGTCAAAACCGCGCGTGGGCCAGAGGCATTCACCACTTGGCTGCAGGAAATCACATCACCCGTGGCCAGCGTGACGCTGTCGACCCGTGTACCGGCGGCATTTTTGGTCATCGCGACGGCTTCGTTTTTCACGTATTCCACGCCGCGTTCGCGTGAAATTCGACGCCACCAGTCAAACACGGCGTTGCCGTCCCAAAAGCCTTCATCCACAGTGTTATGAGAGCCCAGCAAAATGTCATCGACATTGTAAAAAGGGTAGGCGGCATTGATCTGTTCTGGTGTCATCAATTGGGTCGCAGCCCCTGCCGCCGCTTGAACTTTGTGGCTGGAGCGCAGGCTATCGGCAAAAGTTTCGTTGTCGGCCAGATACATATACCCAAAATTACGAATGGACAGTTCCGGCACCCGTTCGTCATTGCCCATATAGGGGCGCAGGTTTTTTACAAAATCCGCCGCGAATTGGGAAATTTGCACATTCAGGGTGCTTGAGAACTGTTGGCGCATACAGGAATTGGTATGGGCCGTTGAGCAGTTCTCATAGGTCGGGTCCTTTTCCACGACCAACACGCGCCCGTCGAAATCCTTGTCCTCGGTCAAAAACCATGCGGTTGATGCGCCCATGATCGCGCCGCCAACGATGATCACGTCGTAGATGTCGTGCTGTGGAGCCATGTTTGTCATAGGTCTTCTCCGTTTTGGACCGCCGCCAGCACCGCCGCAACATCAGCCGCGCTTAATCCATAATCCTGCGTCGCCGTTTTTGCCGAAATATAGCCACGTGCCAGATCGCGTTTGACCTGTTTCACGTCCCGGTCTTTGGCCTCACCGTAACCTGCACCACCCGGGAAAGCCATCACAACACGCTGCCCGTGGGGTACAAATTGTTTGCCTTTGCCATTCATTTTTGTGCCGTCGTCTTGGGCGATGGTGGTGCTGCCGCCAGCCCCACCGCCACGGCGCCCGCGGGCCGGGTGATCGACCCGATCAAACATCGCCTGAAAGTCAAATTCATGACCTTTACGCGCCCCGACTTCCATGTATTGGCCAAGCCCGCCGCGTTGTTTGCCCGATCCACCGGAATCCGGCCGCAGTTCTTTGCGCCAGATGATCACGGGGCCTGCGTGTTCCGTGGCCTCAATTGGCATTGTCATCACGCCGGAGGGGAAGGCCGTGGCGTTCAACCCGTCATGTTCGGGCCGCGCGCCAGAGCCACCGGAATTGAAGGTTAGAACTTCGGAGCGCACAGCGTCAGCGGGCGCGGGCGCATCGGTGCGTGGGCGCAAAGACACCTGGAAATTGCAAAGACACCCCGCACCCTCGGCTGGCACCACGCCAGGCAGGATTTTGTCCAAGGCGTCATAGACTGTGTCGGGCACAAAATGCCCAACAATATGGCGCAGCGCGACAGGGGCCGGATGCACCGCATTGACGATAGTGTCCACAGGTGCGTCAAATTCAAAGGGTGCAAGCGAGGCTGCGTTGTTGGGAATTTCCGGCGCGATCGCGCATTTCAGCGCATAGCAGGCATAGGCTTTGGCATAGACTTTGGGACAGTTGATGCCCTTTTCATCCAAGCCGCTTGACCCTGTGAAATCAGAGATGATCCGGTCCTTTTCGAAGGTCAGTTTGACCTTCAAGGTGATCGGGGCGGAAAACCCATCAACCGTCATTTCCCCCTCAGCCGTTTCGCGCGGCAGGGCGGCAATGCGTTCAATCGTGGCCCGACGCGAATTCTCAAGGATGAAACTGCCGATGCCGTTTAGATCTTCCAACTCGAACTCATCCATCATGTCGACCAAACGACGATGGCCGATTTCGTTGCAGGTGGCGAGCGCATACATGTCGCCGACCAACTGGTCCGGTTCGCGCACATTGCCACGCACAATGCGCACAAGGGTTTGATCAACCACACCGCGCTCAGCAAATTTCATGATGGGCAGGTATAGACCCTCCTCATAAACGCTGGCCGCATCCGCACCAAAACCGCGCCCGCCAATGTCAACGATATGCGCAGTGCAGGCAAAGAACCCAACCAACGCGCCCCCATGAAAAGAGGGGGTCACCATGGTGATATCGTGCAAATGGCCGGTGCCTTCCCACGGGTCATTGGTGATGTAGACGTCCTGCTCATAGATGTTGTCGCGGCCTATGCGGCGGATAAAATGTGCCACCGCGTCGGCCATCGCATTGACGTGGCCCGGCGTGCCTGTGACCGCTTGGGCCAGCATTTGGCCATCCACATCATAAACGCCTGCTGACAGATCGCCAGCCTCGCGTACAGAGGTCGAGAATGCCGTGCGCACCAAGGCTTGCGCCTGTTCCTCAACAACCGATATCAAACGGTTCCACATGACTTGATAGGCGACGGTGGAGTGTATCTCTGCCATGTTTCTAGCCTTTCACTGTGATGTCGATACAGCCATCTGGCTGGCGGGTTGCGGTGCGGCTGGTGGGGACGATGATCGTGGTTTCGTCCTCGGTGATCACGGCGGGACCAGCGGTGTGTTGGCCCGCTGCCATGTCGTCGCGCAGCACCACATTGGCGTCAATAAATGCCGCCAGCGCCGGATCAAACAAGCGCCGCGCGCTGTCGATACGGGCGTTGTCTGGGCCTATTTGTTCGCGCACCCGATCTACGGTTTCCGGTGGCGTGGTCGCATTGACCGACCAAACGGTGATCTCGATATCCATGCCCGCAACGGTGCGGCCAAACAGCTTGGCGTAATCCTCGTTAAAGCGCGCTTCAAAGGTTGCGACGTCGGGGTTCATGGCCTGATCATGGGGCAAAGTGATGGGGATTTCCCAGCCTTGGCCGGAATAGCGCATATAGACTTTGAATTCTGACAGAATATCACTGCTGGCATCGCAATTGCGCACGAAACCTGTCGCTTCGGTTTGCAGATCAGACAACAGCGACTTGATCTTGGCGGGATCAAAATCGGACAGCTTCATATAGACCGAACGATTGGCCTCAAAGCTAAAGGGCGCACGCAAGAACCCGATGGCCGAGCCAACGCCAGCCCCTGGTGGCACCAACATGCGCTCGACCCCCAGCTTTTCACACAGGCGCGCAGCGTGCAGTGGGGCCGCGCCACCAAAGGCGATCATGGTGTATTCCGCCAAATCCTCGCCGTTTTCCACCGCGTGAACCCGCGCGGCGTTGGCCATGTTTTCGTCCACGACTTCGGCCAATCCAAAGGCCGACGTCGCGGCGTCCATGTCCAGTGTGTTGCCCAAAACGGAAGTAAGCGCCGCCTCGGCGCTGGCCGCATCCAACTGGATCGTGCCGCCGGCGAAATTATCTGCGTCCAGCTTGCCAAGCACCAGATCGGCATCGGTCACGGCGGGTTTCGCGCCCCCACGCCCGTAACAGGCGGGGCCAGGTTCCGAGCCAGCACTTTCGGGGCCAACACGGATTTGGCGCATGCTGTCGACATGCGCTAAGGAGCCACCACCCGCGCCGATTTCAACCATGTCGATCACTGGGATCGAAATCGGCATGCCCGAACCTTTTTTGAACCGGTAGGTGCGCGCAACTTCAAACACCCGCGAGGTTTTCGGGGTCTGATCCTTGATCAGGCAAATCTTGGCCGTGGTGCCGCCCATGTCAAAAGACAAAACCTTGTCCAAGCCATAGCGCGCCGCAATGTTTGCCGCGAAAACCGCGCCGCCAGCGGGACCGGATTCGACCAGACGCACAGGGAAATCTGCCGCATTTTCCAGTGAAATGATGCCGCCACCCGAATGCATCAAAAAGATGTTGCACGACACACCTTCACCCCGCAAACGCCCCTCAAGACGGCCCAGATAGGACTTCATCAAAGGCTTGATATAGGCGTTGGCGACCACGGTGTTGAAACGCTCATACTCGCGCATTTGCGGGGACACCTCCGAGGAAATCGAGATCATCGCTTCTGGCATTTTCTCGGCCACGACCTGCGCCACCAATTGTTCATGGGCAGGGTTCAGGTAGGAGTGGATCAGACCGATCGCGACACTCTCATAGCCCGCTTCAACCATTTGATCGACCACAGGTTCAATTTCGGCGCGGGTCAGGGGGATCAACTCGGCACCGGTGGCATCAATGCGCCCCGGCACGGTGTAGCGCATCTGGCGCGGCAGTAAGGGTTCTGGCAGGTTCAAGTTCAGATCATATTGCTCAAACCGGCTCTCGGTGCGCATTTCAATGACGTCGCGAAACCCCTGTGTGGTGATCAATGCGGTTTTCGCGCCGCGCCGTTCAATCAGCGCATTGGTCGCCAAGGTGGTGCCGTGGATGATCTGGCCAATCTCGCTTGGCTGCACCCCCGATTTGGCACAAACTTCGGCCATACCCTCGATGATGGCGTTTTCCGGCGCGACATATGTGGTCAAAACCTTGGTCGAGAACAGCACGCCGTCCTTTTCCAGCACAACATCCGTGAATGTGCCGCCAATATCAACGCCAAGCCGAATAGATGATATTTTCATTGCGCGCTCCCTTGATTATCCATCGACCATAAAGAGGGGCTCAATATAAAAACAAATTCTATTTTTTGATATTGCCGATAGATTTTTGTTATTCTGTGGGCAGATGTGCTTTGACAACTTGCGACGCCAGCGCTGCGGCGCGCTCCACAAACAATGGGGCCTTGGCCGAATGAAATCGCGCCGAAAAGGACAGTGGCGAGGGGGTCCAGTCCACATCCAGCTGTTGCAACTGGCCGCTCGTAAGATAGTCCTTGATCAACGCCTTTGGCAGCAGGGCAACGCCCATGCCGTCCAACACCATTTGGACACAGGATGACAGGCTGTTGGAGGGGGCGAATTTGGTGGTTGGCATGGCGTGACGCTTGGCAAATTGCATCAATTCAATGAAGGCTTGTGTATAACGGGCAGGGGTCAGGATGATGTCTTGCTTTAGGTCTTGCAAGGAAAACCGCGTGTCACGGTCGTCGGTTCCACCCGCCGTCACCCAGATATAGGGGAACTTGCCCAGGCTGATGTTGCCCTCCACCGTGGTATCAAACGGGGCGGTCTGGATGGTCAGATCCAGCGCATTGCCACCCAGCTCTTTGTCCAGGTTGCGTGATAAATCGACGGTCAATTCCACGGCCATCGCCGGATACTCGACCTTAAGCTGGCGCAGGTAGTCATGCAGCCACGTGCAGGCCACCAATTCGGTGACGCCCAACCGCAAACGATCCTCAATCAGGTCTTGGCGCTTGGCAACCTCTACCAGCCCCTCGGCTTCGTGCAAAACTTGACGGGCGCGTTGCAGTATTTCTGCCCCATGTTCCGTTAGGCGCACCGAGCTTGCGTCGCGCAACATAAGCACCACATCCAAGGTCTTCTCGAGCTTGCGAATGCGCGACGAAATATTGGGCTGCGTGGTGTTCAGATGCTGCGCGGCCTTGCGAAAACTGCCCAAATCCACAGCCCAAACAAAGGCTTCGAGCTGCTTTAGGCTATAAATACGGCTGATCATTTGGGGCGCTCCGGCAACGTGTTTCACAGCTTGCATCTGCGTGGTATCAATCTGTGGAACGCGCGCCCAATTGTCAAAGCCGCAATGAGCAATTGGGCGCGCTATTTTCGCCTAAATGTCGAACTTAACGCCCTGCGCCAGCGGCAATTCAGCGGAATAGTTCAACGTGTTGGTTTGTCGACGCATATAGCCTTTCCAAGCGTCCGAGCCGCTTTCACGGCCCCCACCGGTTTCCTTTTCTCCACCAAACGCGCCACCAATTTCCGCCCCTGACGGACCAATATTGACGTTGGCGATGCCACAATCCGACCCTGTGGCGGAAACGAACTGCTCGGCCTCGCGCATGTTCAGCGTAAAGATGCAAGACGACAGCCCTTGAGGCACGGCGTTTTGCATTTCAATGGCTTGATCCAGATCGGTGTAGCTCATCACATAGAGGATCGGCGCAAAGGTTTCGGTTTCCACAATCGCGGTTTGGGCGGGCATTTCCACCACAGCGGGATGCACATAGGCGCCGCCTTCGGGGACATTGTCGCTGACCACTTCACCACCATGCACTGTGCCGCCTTGGGCACGGGCATCCGACAGCGCGGCCAGCATTGCCTCCAGCGACGCCATGTCCACCAAGGGGCCAACCAATGTGGCTGGATCAAGCGGCGAGCCCACGGGCAGGGTGGCATAGGCTTTGATTAGTTTGGCCACCAAATCAACCCGAATGCTTTCATGTACAATCAAACGACGCAGCGAGGTACAGCGTTGCCCCGCCGTGCCAACGGCCGAAAACACAATGCCACGCACCGCCATATCAAGGTCAGCCGAGGGCGCGACGATCATTGCATTGTTGCCCCCTAACTCAAGGATAGAGCGCCCAAAACGCGCCGCCACCACAGGGGCCACAGCGCGGCCCATGCGGGTGGATCCCGTTGCCGAAATCACTGGAATATCCTCGGACGCCACCAAGGCTTCGCCAATTTTGTGATCGCCAACAACGACTTGCAACAGATCATCCGGTGCATCCGCGCCAAAGCGCGCAACCGCGCGCTCAAAGATCACCTGACAGGCCAATGCGGTCAGCGGCGATTTCTCGGACGGCTTCCAGATCACCGGATCACCGCAGGTCAGCGCCAATGCTGTGTTCCAGCACCAAACCGCCACAGGGAAATTAAAAGCACTGATCACGCCGACCGGCCCAACTGGATGCCAAGTTTCCATCATCCGGTGGCCGGGGCGCTCGGATGCAATCGTCAACCCGTATAGCATGCGCGACTGGCCCACGGCGAAATCGCAAATGTCGATCATTTCCTGTACTTCGCCTTGGCCCTCAGACAAGATCTTGCCGGCTTCCAAAGACACCAGCGCACCCAATTCGTCCTTGGCTGCGCGCAGTTCTTCACCCAACAAACGCACCAATTCGCCACGGCGCGGCGCGGGCAGGCTGCGCCATTTCAGGAACGCCTCTTTTGAACGGGCGATGACAGCGTCCATATCCTTGGTCTCGGCCAATTGCGCCAACACGCCGCCGTCCACAGGCGAGGTCACGGTCAAGCTGCCGCCGGTTAAAACATCAGCGTTCAAACCCAGTTGGGCCATAATGGTTTCAGCGGTTTTGATCTGCTTGTTCATGCTGCATTCTCCAATGATGTAAGATCACCCGCGTTATAAAGGTGGCCAAATTCGGTGGTCAAAAAGTCGCTCATTTTGATGTCTTCTTGGGCGATATAGCCTGCGTTTGCCAACATCCCGCACCGCACCATGTCAACGACGCCAGTGACGCCCGCGGCGGTGGTGATCTGGATCGCGCTCCAATGGGTGCCGTTGATTTTGCGCGCCACAGTTTTGTTGATCAGCGAGCGTTCGCGGAATTCACCGTTGATCAGGCCCGTGGCGGTGCAATAGACCAGCACAACGTCTTGCTCCGTGCGCGGCAGGGCGGTTTCAAAGATACCTTTTAACACGTCGCGGCGCCGCACCAGCCCCAGATCATGCAGCAACATTTTTACGATGTCGCGATGGCCGGGGTAGCGGATAGTGCGGTAGGAAACCGACTGGGCCTTGCCCTGCAATTTCTCGGCCAATGTGCCCAACCCACCCGAAGTGTTAAAACATTCATAGTCGACCCCATCCACCGACAGGGTCTCAAGATCCTGCAACGGCGCGGTTTTGACCAGATGCCCGTCCACCAGCGCATCACAAGGGTTGCAATATTCGTTGATCAACCCGTCCGTTGACCACGTCAGGTTATATTTCAACGCGTTGGTCGGGTAGAGCGGCAGCGCGCCGACCCGCAACGACAGACTGTCGATGCTGTCAAATTCCGCCGACAAATGCGCGCCCGCGATGCCGACAAAGCCAGGGGCAAGGCCGCATTGCGGCATGAACACCGTGTCCGCATCTTTTGCCAGTTCGCGCACGATATTGGTCGAGGCTACGTCTTCGGTCAGATCAAAGTAATGCGCGCCGGCCCGTTTTGCGCCTTCGGCAATTGTCGGGGTCAGGAAAAACGGCGCGGCCGATATGACCGCATCAAAGCCGCCCAACGTTTTGGCCACCGCATCCGCATCGGCTGCATCTATCTGGGTGATGGCCACGTTTGGCTGGTCAATTGCCTTGAGTGCTTCAAGATTTTGATCCGCCACGGTTACAGTATAATTGGCTGATTCCGCCAAAAAGGCAGCAATCGTCTGTCCGATTTTACCGCCACCGATAATGCAAATATTCCACATGGGTTTTCTCCTGTTTGCCCGATTGGTCACACAGTGCGCGCCCGGGGTGGAGAATTTCAGAAGGGTAATTGGCGGGATTCAGTGGGGAAGCCGTCAAATAGGCGGGCTATCCGGCATTTTGATTGTTGTCATTCAGGAACTGTGCCGCAATTCGTTGTGCTGTTTCGTTAAACCCACGGTCAAAACGCCGTCCAAACACCACAAATGTCTTGGTGCGTAAAACGCCGGTGATTTCGGCGATCTCATCCACAACCACGTCCAAATCCTCGATCCGGGGGGCTTCGATACTCAGGAACAGATCAAACTCACCGTTGATGGATAAGCAAACCTTGATTTCAACATAGTTCCCAAGGCGTTGTAGAATTTTGCGGGTCTCTTGTTGCTTAACGTCCATTAAAACAAGGACTTGTATGCTTTCTTCTGAAGGGTTCTTGCTCAAAACCACTGAGTAGCCTGCGATCACACCGTCCTTTTCCATCCGCGTGATACGCTCGTGTACCGTTGAGCGCGCCACATCCAGTTTGGCGGCAATGTTGGTGGTGGATTCGCGAGCATTGCGTTGCAGTTCGCGTACAATACGCCGATCCAACTCGTCCTTAAGCCATTTTGATGATCTTTCCGTCATATTGGCGATATTGCATGATTTTTCGGCACAATGACAAGTGGTGTTGTGCCGTAAAACCAGCCAAGCTGTACCCAATTGGATGATTCCGGTAAAAAGACGGGGAAGACATGGATCGCGCAGTAATTGTTCACCAGAATTTCTTGGATCGGGTGAAAAAGGGGGATTTACCCCGTGGTGAAGTCACCGAAACCAACCTCACCAAGCCCAAACTGGTTGAGGTTTTCCGATCACAAGTCTTGTCCCGCCAGCTGGATCGCACCAGCCGTGCCATGCAAAAGCAAGGGCAGGGGTTCTACACTATTGGCTCCAGCGGACACGAGGGCATGGCCGCAGTCGCCGAAGCCCTGCGCCCCAGCGATATGGCGTTCCTGCATTATCGAGATGCGGCGTTTCAAATCCAGCGTGCCGCCCAAGTGCCCGGGCAGAGCATTGCTTGGGATATGTTGCTCAGCTTTGCCGCCTCATCGGATGACCCGACATCAGGCGGGCGCCATAAGGTTTTGGGATCAAAAGACTTAAATATACCGCCACAAACTTCGACCATTGCCAGCCACCTGCCAAAGGCCGTTGGCGCGGCCTATTCCTTGGGCCTTGCGCGGCGCCATACGCCAGAGCACCGCTGCTTGCCCGAGGATGCTATCGTGATGGCGTCCTTTGGCGATGCGTCCGCCAACCATTCCACAGCGCAAGGCGCCTTCAACACGGCCTGTTGGACCAGTTTTCAATCGGTGCCGATACCGATGCTGTTTGTCTGCGAAGACAACGGTATTGGCATTTCCACCCCGACGCCAGACGGCTGGATCAACGCCAGTTTTTCAGCGCGCCCCGGCATGAAATATTTCACCTGTAATGGTCTAGACATGGTGGAAACCCACCGTGTTGCCAGCATGGCGGCGGACTATGTGCGCAAACACCGAAAGCCCGCCTTCCTGCACATCGCCACGGTGCGTCTTTACGGCCATGCGGGGTCAGACGTCGAGGTGACCTACCGCGATGCGAAGCTGATTGAGGCGGATGAGCGCAACGATCCATTGTTGCGCTCTGTCGGTTTGCTGACGGAAATGGACGCGCTAACTACGGATCAAGCTCTTGAAATTTATAACGAAACAGAAAAGCGCTGCACACGCATGGCTGCTCAGGCTGTGCAACGTCCGAATCTGGAAACCGGCGCGCAGGTCGCGGCTTCGGTGATCCCGCACAAACGCCAATGCGCGCCGACAAATGGACCAAGCCAAACTGCCCGCGAGGCCGCGTTTGGCAGTGACATGCGGGCCATGAAAGACCCACAGCCGATGTTACGCCTGATCAACTGGGCGCTAACGGACCTGATGTTGGAACATGAGGAAATCGCCATGATGGGCGAAGATGTTGGCCGCAAGGGCGGTGTCTACGGGGTAACGAAAAAGCTGAAAACCCGCTTTGGTGCGGACCGCGTCATCGACACTTTGCTGGATGAGCAATCCATTCTGGGCCTTGCCATTGGTATGGCGCACAACGGCTTTATTCCGATGCCGGAAATCCAGTTTTTGGCCTATCTGCACAACGCCGAGGACCAAATCCGTGGCGAGGCGGCGACACTTAGTTTTTTCTCAAACGGGCAATACACCAACCCGATGGTGTTGCGGATTGCTGGTCTGGGCTATCAGCGCGGCTTTGGTGGGCATTTCCACAACGACAATTCCCTTGCCGTGTTGCGTGACATTCCCGGCGTGATCATTGCCTGCCCATCAAACGGGGCGGATGCGGCCTGTATGCTGCGCGAATGCGTGCGGTTGGCCCGCGAGGAGCAACGGGTCGTTGTGTTTGTGGAGCCGATTGCGCTCTATCCGATGCGTGATTTGCACGACGCTGGCGATGGGGGCTGGATGCAGACCTATCCGACGCCAGATAAACGCATAAAACTGGGGCAGGTTGGCGTTTCGGGACGTGGCACTGAACTGGCGATTGTGAGCTATGCGAACGGCTATTACCTGTCCTTACAGGCCGCCAAGACGCTCAAGGCTAAAGGGATCAAAGTGCGGGTGATCGACATGCGCTGGATCGCACCTGTTCCAAGGGAAGAATTACGCAAACAAACAAAGGCTTGCGGCTCAATCCTCATTGTGGACGAATGCCGCGAAACCGGCAGCCAATCCGAAGGATTGATGACGATGTTCACTGAAAACGGGGCCCGAAATATTGCACGCATCACCGGCGAGGATTGCTTTATCGCAACCGGGCCCGCTTACGGCGCGACGCTGCCCTCGTCGGGTGAGATCACGGATGCGGCGCTGGCATTGTTGGAGGCAGGCAAATGAAACAAACAGCTGTTCTGATTTGTCCCGGACGTGGCACCTATAATGCACCAGAGCTGGGCTATTTGGCGCGTCATCACGGCGGCAAATTGACCGCGTTTGATGCGTACCGCGCGGCGCAAGGTCAGGAGACGGTTACGGCCTTGGATGGGATGGCCAAGTTTTCGGCCCGCATCCACACCCGCGGCGATAACGCGTCACCGTTGATTTATGCAGCGGCTTTGTTGGATGCACAGGCGATTTCGGCTGATTTTGACATTGTTGCCGTCACGGGGAATTCGATGGGGTGGTACACGGCCCTTGCGGCGGGCGGGGCGCTCACGCCGATGGCGGGGATGCAGGTCGTCAACACAATGGGCACCCTCATGCAAGACCGCTTGATCGGTGGTCAGACTTTATACCCGTTTGTAGATGAAAACTGGCAGGTGATCGCGGGCAAACAGCACGAATTGCTGGACTTGGTCCGTGATGTTGACACCCGCAAGGGCCATGCATTGGCGGCTTCGATCCATTTGGGCGGTATGTTGGTGGTGGCAGGGGATGAGGCAGGATTGAAAGCCTTTGAAGCCACAGTGCCAACCTTTGATCGCTATCCAATGCGCTTGCCAAATCACGCGGCTTTTCACACTGCCATGCAAGAACCAGTTGCGGCCGAGGGGCGCAGCAAATTGGGCGCCGATCTGTTCGGGTCGCCTGAAATCCCGTTGATTGACGGGCGTGGGGCAATCTGGTGGCCGGAGGCGACTGATATAGCGGCTTTGCGGGACTACACATTGGGCGCGCAAGTGATTGAAACCTATGATTTCACCAAAGCCGTTCAGGTGGCCGCCAAGGAATTCGCACCGGATGTGTTTATCGTCACCGGCCCTGGTGGCACTTTGGGGGGGGCGATTGCACAGTCCTTAATCGGGATCGAATGGGAAGGCATCGCCGACAAGGCCACATTCCAAGCCCGACAAACCGATCAGGCGATATTGATTGCGATGGGGCGGGATGAGCAACGCTCAAATGCAAAAAAGCGCAGCTGATAGCTGCGCTTTGTCCTAAATCATAAAACGGTCTCGTTAAGCTTAACTGCCCCAGTTGCGAACTTGACCGCAATCAAAGTGCACAAAGTTGGAGCGGGAATATTTCCCAACGCCACCGCCACCACAGGACATCCCAGCCTTGTAAATCTGGCTTACTGAACGCGATTTCAAACGCAAGTCAGCAGCCTGACCTTTCATATGCAGCGAGTTTTTCGCCACACCGCGTGAACGCGAACGCAACATTGCGTTGGTTTTGGGAGACCGGTAACCGGACAGCAGCATAAAGGGCTCGGTCGTATCCATCAGGTTGTGGGCGGCAGTCATGATGTCAAAATTGCGGGTGTCCATGTTTCTGGTCGAATCTTGACGCCAGTCACGCATGAAATAGTTGATCTCTTTGATGGCATCTTTGATGTACTTGCCTTCGATCCAATAGATCGTGTCGATGTTTTCACCGGTACGGCCGTTATACATCCGCAGACGGCGGATATCGCCAGCGCCACGCAGGAAACCTGCCGCATTTGCATAGGTCGGTGCGGCAACAAGTGTAGTTGCGGCGAACGCCCGCAAAACACCGCGTCGCGTGATCAATGATTTATCTTTGCCCGTCATAGTCATATCGCCTGTCCCGTAGCTCGTCGGTCGCAATTTCTGCAACTCGCTGCTCATGTCATCCCCAGATGCAAGGGTCTTATTACACATCTCGAATCAATCACCAAGTAAGGATTGCTCACAAAGCTTTAGAACCTATGAAATCGGCAGATTTTTGCTGAAATTGTGTTTGCGATGTGAACGCGCTGAATATTGGGGGGGATTATTGCCAAACTACGACATTTTGTACATTCTAAAGCAATTGTGAATGGACACGCGGTGTTTTTTTAACGATTGTCCGCGACAATAAGTCCAAGGGTAAAAAAAGTTTGGGAGTTCAGAATGATTGGGACGCGTTTAAAGGCGAATAATCTACACAATTTTGTGGCGGCTTTGGCCGTTTTATTTGCATTTTCTTTATCAGGGGCCACTGCCGATGCGCAGGTCACTGCCTATAAGCAAGCTGTTGCGCAGGCTGCATCAAGTGACAAAGCATTGGCCGAGTTTTACAAAGCCCGCAAATACAAATCAATTTGGACCGGTCGCACTGGCAAAGATGGCCAACGTCGCAAGGCGTTTTTAGCGGCCCTGTCCAAGGCGGCCAATCACGGCCTGCCGATCAAACGCTATGATCCAGCGGTAATCAAAGCCCAGTTGAAAGCCGCCAAGTCCGGCCAAGACCGTGGCCGCATGGAAGTCGAGATGAGTCGGTTGTTCTTGCAATATGCCGGCGATTTACGTTCGGGCATCGTGAACCCGCGCAAAATTGACAGCGGTTTGGTGCGCAGCGTTCAACGCTGGGGACGTCTGGAAACACTGGTGGCGTTTGAAAAAAGCTCACCAAAAGGATTTTTCAAAAAGCTTGTGCCAAGCACGCCAGAATATGTGCGTTTGATGAAAGAAAAACTGCGCCTTGAAAAACTGGTTGGACGCGGTGGATATGGACCCAAGGTCGGGGCTGCTTCTTTGAAAGCAGGATCCGCTGGCGGTCATGTGGTGGCATTGCGCAACCGTTTGATAGCAATGGGTTATCTGAAACGCTCGGCCTCGCAAAGCTATGACGCAAATATGAAAAAGGCCGTGCAATTGTTCCAGTTGGACAACGGTTTACCAACCGATGGTCAAGCCGGCAAAGCCACGATCGCCGAAATCAACAAACCTGCCGCTTATCGGTTGCAGTCCATCATGGTTGCGATGGAGCGGGAACGCTGGTTCAACCGTCCGCGTGGCAAGCGCCATGTATTGGTGAACCTGACCGATTTCACAGCCAAAATTATCGACAATGATAAGGTGACATTTGTTACCCGTTCGGTGGTTGGTAAAAATGTGGGTGATCGTCGCACACCGGAATTTTCAGACGTGATGGAGTTTATCATCATCAATCCAACCTGGAATGTACCGCGCTCGATCGCGACCAAGGAGTATCTGCCGCTGCTGAAACGCAATCCAAACGCGGTCAGCCATTTGCGCGTCGTCGACTCGCGCGGTCGCACCGTAAGCCGTGGGGCGGTGAATTTCTCGCAATATACCGCCAAGACATTCCCGTTTAACCTGAAACAACCGCCCAGCCGCGGCAATGCACTGGGTTTGGTGAAATTCATGTTCCCGAACAAATACAACATCTACCTGCATGATACACCGTCCAAAAACCTGTTCGCCCGCAATGTGCGCGCCTTCAGCCACGGTTGTATCCGCCTGCAACAACCCTTTGATTTTGCCTATGCGCTGTTGGCCAAACAAGTGGCCAACCCACAGGAGTTTTTCCATGCCAAACTTAAGACCGGCTCGGAAACACGGGTTGATCTAAAAGAACCGGTGCCTGTGCACCTGATCTACCGCACGGCCATCAGCAAACCAAAAGGTGGTGTGCAATTCCGCCGTGACGTTTACGGACGCGACGCCAAGATATTCAACGCCATGCTTAAGGCTGGGGTGGTGCTGCGTTCTATTGGCGGTTAAAACAGGTCCAACAAAGTGAGTTTGCGCCCCGGTCGGGTGCGCAATCCACGCTTAAAGTTGGGAGCCGTGATGGGCCATACAGTTTTGGAAATAGCAACAGCGCTGGGGGCGAAAGCCGTTGGCGCTGTTGACGTCTTGATCACTGGTGCCGCAGAACCTGCGACAGCCGGACCGGACGATTTGGCCTTGGCCATGAGCGCGCAATACGCCGATGGTCTGGCCGCAGGAGAAGCCCGCGCTGCCATCCTGTGGCAGGGGGCCGATTGGCAGGAATTGGGGCTACAAGCTGCGATTTTCGTGCCGCGCCCACGCTATGCAATGTCGGGGCTGACCAGCCTGCTGGACCAAGGCCCCGAGATCGAATCGGGTCACCACGCCACAGCCATCATTCACGAAACGGCCGTGATCGGCGCGGGCGCCGCCATTGGCCCCTATGTGGTGATCGGGCGCGATGTGGTGATCGGTGCAAATGCACGAATTGACAACCACGTGAGCATCGCCAAAGATACCATTATCGGTGACGATGCGTTGGTGCTGGCCGGGGTGCGGATCGGTGCAGGGGTGCGCATCGGCAACCGCTTTATCGCCCAACCCGGCGGCGTGGTTGGTTCGGACGGGTTCTCGTTCGTTACACCTGAAAAATCCACAGTCGAGCAGGCCCGCGAAAGCCTTGGCAAAGATGTCGAAGCCGTGGATCAAAGTTGGACCCGCATCCATTCGCTTGGCACCGTCGACATCGGCGATGATGTCGAACTGGGGGCCAATGTCACCATTGATCGCGGCACCATCCGTGCAACGGTGATCAAACGCGGCAGCAAGCTGGACAACCAAGTCCACATTGGCCACAACGTCGAGGTCGGCGAGGACTGCCTGCTATGTGGACAGGTCGGCATCGCTGGATCATCGCGCATCGGCAACCGCGTGGTGATGGCGGGGCAATGCGGTGTGTCGGACAATATTTTTGTCGGTGATGATGTGGTGGCCGGTGGGGCAACCAAGATTTTCACCAACGCCCCAGCGGGCCGTATTTTATTGGGGGCACCCGCCGTTAAAATGGAGAGCCACGTCGAGATGCAAAAAGCCTTGCGCCGCTTGCCACGGATGGCCAAACAACTGGCCGACCTCAAAGCCGCCCTGAGCGCCAAAGACTAACACCACCCTATGCATACAAACGCCGCCCGAATACGAGCGGCGTTTTATCTTGTTCAACTCAAATTTGAGTTATTGCATGGCTTTCAGGCCTTCATAGGCCTTGGTGAAGCCCGCCAAAGACAGCTTTACAGTGATTGTCTCGTCCGGCGCATAGGCTGGAACAATCGACAGTAAAACTTCGTTGCCACGTTTGAAGGACGCGACATCAGCGTTAGAAAAACCGATCTGCGAGTAACAGCCGACGACGCTGCAGAACCGGAAGGGGTAGCGCTTTTTGGCACCCGCATCGACGGCCAGCGTCACTTGCTTGGTCAGCAGCGTTTCAAGTGGCGCAACAACCGTGCCACCCGCAACAGCCTGACCGCCATTGGCCAGAATCACAAAGTTCATCTCGGCGATCGCATTGTCATTCTCGTCTTTCATCAACTGGAACAAATAGCAGGGCTCTTTTTGGCCGGGTTCAACACGGGTGCAGCGCAATTCCCAAGCGTCAAATTTGTCGGCAACAAACAGCGTGCCTGGTGCGTTTTCGTCAACCACTTCTTCGCCCATGCTTAACCCTTCAGGGGTCTCACCTGTGGCGGCCTCGCCCTCAGCAGCAGGGGTTTCTTCTGTGGCTGTGGTTCCTTCGCCAGCTGTTTCCGTTGCTGTTTCAACAACCGCTTCGGCGGCTTCGGCCACAGCATCGGCATCTGGTTTTGGGGTTTCGCTATCTTGCGCAATGGCGGTGCTGCCGATGGCAACAAAGGAGGTAAGCGTAATTAGTTTCAGAAAATTTGACATTTGTTCATTCCATAATGATCAGTGTTTCGTCGGCAATAATATCATGACTGTACGGGCGTGTCAGGCCGCATTTGCGCCTGTACTCGTAATTTTGTGCCCTTTGCGCAATACTGGGCAAAAACCCGCCAAGCAAGGCAACATCCGGTGCCATTTGCGAAAAGAAAAAAGGGCCTGAAAACAGACCCTTCTCCCTTAGAAACTCTCCCTGTCGGACTTGCCGACTTATTATTGAGCTAAATTATAATCTTTTACTTTGGGGGTCAACTTTTATAATTCCGCCAATTTTGTTGAAAAAAAAGACCGCACTCTGATGAGTGCGGCCAGTCTAACAGGGAGGAAGTATGTCCAGACGAAAGAGGACGAGACGCCTGAACGTAATGTAAGACTGGCACAAAACTGTTAATATTGTATTTTCAACGCTAGAAATAATGAAAAAAACGCAGGAGTCGTTGCCGTGAGTGAATTAAGTGATCGAATTTTTATTGGCGGTGGCGGCGAGGCCTATGGTTTGCCCCAAGAAATGCTGTTGAAATATGCCAACCGGCACGGCTTGATCGCCGGTGCCACGGGAACGGGTAAAACCGTGACACTGCAGATTTTGGCGGAAGAATTATCCGCGGCAGGCGTACCGGTGTTCATGTCAGATGTGAAGGGGGATCTGTCTGGATTGGCAGTTGCCGGCACAGAAGGGTTCAAACTGCACGAAGCCTTTACCAGCCGCGCCGGCAAAATCGGTTTTGATGATTATGCGTATGATTCCTTTCCGGTCACCTTTTGGGACCTGTTCGGCAAATCAGGCCACCCGATCCGCACCACCGTGGCCGAAATGGGCCCACTGCTGATCTCGCGCTTGCTGGAGTTGACCGAGGCCCAAGAGGGCGTGCTGAACATCGCCTTTCGGATTTCTGACGAACAAGGCCTGCCATTGCTAGATCTGTCAGACCTGCAAGCCCTGCTGGTTTGGGTCGGCCAAAATGGCAAAGACCTGTCTTTGCGCTATGGCAATGTGTCGGCGGCCTCGGTGGGCACCATCCAGCGCCGTTTGCTGGTGTTGGAAAATCAGGGCGGGGCCAATTTGTTTGGCGAACCCGCATTGGAACTAACTGATATGATGACGACCGATCCGGACGGGCGCGGACGCATCAATATTTTGGCTTCCGACAGCCTGATGGCCGCCCCACAGCTTTATGCAACGTTCCTGATCTGGTTGCTCAGCGAATTGTTTGAGGAGCTACCCGAAGTCGGCGACCCTGATAAACCAAAATTGGTGCTGTTCTTTGACGAGGCGCATCTGTTGTTTGATGGCGCCCCAAAGCCGATGGTCGACAAGGTCGAGCAAGTCGCCCGCCTGATCCGCTCCAAAGGTGTCGGGGTGTTTTTCGTGACGCAAAACCCCGATGACATTCCCGAAGACATTCTCGGCCAGTTGGGCAACCGCGTGCAACACGCCTTGCGGGCCTTCACCGCACGGGACCGCAAACAGCTGCGCCATGCTGCCGAAACCTACCGTGATAACCCGCGGTTTTCGACCGAACAAGCGATCCGGGAAGTTGGCGTCGGCGAGGCGGTGACTTCGATGCTGCAAAAGAAAGGCGTGCCGGGCATTGTCGAGCGCACCTTGATTCGACCACCGTCCTCGCAATTGGGGCCAATCACGGCGGCACAGCGTCGTGCGGTGATTGCGGGTTCTCCGCTGGCGGGCAAATACGAGACCAAACTGGATCGCGAATCCGCCTTTGAGATGCTGCGCAAACGGGCCGAGGACGCGGCCAAGGCTGCCGAAGAGTCCGAGAAAGCCGAGGAAGAAGCCGATTTGGCGCTGCGCGAGTATAAGGCCGGGCGGCGCTATACCGGTGCGCGCGTCGAGCGTTCCACTTCGCGCAAAACCCGCAAGGATTCAGGCTGGGGCTCAGCGATTGGCGGGGTTGTGTTGAAAGAGCTCAAGGGCACCACCGGCAAGCGTATCGTGCGCGGTATTCTGGGCGGCCTGTTCAAAGGACGCTAGCTTATTTTGGAGAACCACCATGTCAAAATCCGATGTTTTTCAAGCGTTGCACGTTGCGGGCGACCCCATTGTTTTATTCAATGTCTGGGACCCGGGCACAGCAAGCATTGTGCAATCCGCAGGGGCCAAGGCCATCGCAACGGGCAGCTGGCCGGTGGCGGCCGCGCATGGGTTTGCGGATGGAGAAATCATCCCGTTGGCGACTATGCTGGACAACCTGTCGCGCATCGTGGCGTCGGTTGATTTGCCGGTCTCGTCCGATATTGAGGGCGGCTATAGCGCGGCCCCAAGCGGTGTGGCTGACACGGTTGAGCAGGTGGTCAAGGCTGGTGCCGTCGGGTTCAATTTCGAAGATCAAATCGTAGGTGGCCAAGGGCTCTATGAGATTGAAACTCAAATCGCACGGGTCGCTGGCGCGCGTGAGGGGGCGGATCGGGCTGGATCAAACATCTTTTTGAACGCCCGCACCGATTTATTCCTAAAGGCCAAACCTGAAGATCACGCCGGCCATATGGGCGCGGCATTGGAGCGCGCAAGCGCCTATGCAGATGTGGGTGCGAATGGATTTTTCGCACCGGGCTTGACGGATGAGGGGTTGATCAAACAGCTCTGTGCAGATTGCCCGTTGCCAGTCAATATATTGGCACTTCCGCATGCACCCGACGCAGCGGCTTTGGCCGATCTCGGTGTGGCCCGTATTAGCCATGGTCCAGTGCCATATCGCAAAATGGCGGCGTGGTTGGAAGAACAGGCAAGGGCCGCGATTTCATATCGTTGACACCTGACTGTCTGGCGGAAAATCAAGATGATTTACCAGCTGTAATACTTTGTAAATAATAGGTTATTTATAATTGTTAATAGAACCACTATTCCGGAATAGTGGTTCTATTAATGGAAACAAAAATCCCTCCAAAAACAATGATTTGTGAAGCGGATTGAAAGGTTGCTAAAGCGGTCTGATTTTCAATTTCATGATCCGGTTATCCTGACGCTCCAACACCTCAAAGCGAAAGCCGTGGAATGAAAAAACCTGACCCGTTGTCGGGATCATCTGGGCCTCGTGCATGACCAAACCGGCCACCGTATGGGCCTCTTCATCCGGCAACGCCCAGTCGGTGGCGCGGTTTAGATCACGAATGGTCATCGCCCCTTCAACGACAAATTGGCCGTCATCAGAGGCCCCGATTGTGGGCTCATCATGACGGTCAAATTCATCGGTAATTTCACCGACGATTTCTTCTAAAATGTCCTCAAGCGTGATCAGCCCCTGCAATGATCCATATTCGTCCACCACCAGCGCAAAATGTGTGTGACGCCGCAGGAACTGGCGCATTTGATCATCCAACGTGGTGGTTTCGGGCACAAAATACGGCTTTTTGGCCACGTCCATCACGTCAAAATCCTCTATGTCGCCAAAACTCACATCCTTACCAAGCATCAGTTTATGCATGGCGCGCAACAGGTCTTTGGCGTGAATCACACCAACAATGTTTTCCGGATCATCGCGAAACAGGGGCAGGCGGGTGTGGGCCGAATCCAGGCATTGCGCCAGAACCGCTTGGGGTTCATTGCCGACATCAATCATCTCGATGTTTGATCTGTGCAACATGATTTCTTCGATCGTGCGATCGCCCAAATCGAGCGCCCCCAAAATCCGGTCGCGGTCTTCTTTTTGCACCACGCCTTCGGAATGGCCCAGCGAAATGGCGCCGGCAATTTCCTCGCGTACCGCCAGCATCTGGCTGTCCGCATCAATCACCACGCCAAACAGACGCAAAACCTGACGCACGAACCAACGAATGGCCCCGACGATGGGGGAAAACACGGTCACGACCAGTTTGATAACAGGCGAGACCTTTGCCGCTGCAGATTCCGGGTCCGTAATGGCATAGGTTTTCGGCAAAACTTCGGCAAACACAAGCACCAGCAACGTCATCACCAAAGTGGCCAGCGCAACGCCGCTGTCGCCAAACAGCCGCGTAAACAGCGCTGTCGCAAGCGAGGCCGCAAGGATGTTCACAAGATTGTTGCCCAACAATACCGCGCCAATCAGCCGCTCGGGGTCTTCGGTGACCTCAAGTGCGCGCCGTGCACCGCTGTTGCCTTTGTCCGCTTGGGCGCGCAATTTGCCGCGCGACGCCGCCGTCAGCGCCGTTTCCGAGCCGGAAAAGAACGCTGATAACAACAGCAGCAGGGCGATGAACCCAGAGGTAATCCAGAAGGCAGCATCAAAGAACGGGGTCGCGTCAGGCATTTTTCTCTCAAATATTTGGAATTTGTGCCTTTATGAGGCTTGTGCGGGGATGGATCAAGTGGGGGTCTTATGACACAATCCGTCATCAGCTAAGGAAATCCCATGTCAAAATCCCCCAGCCAGTTGAACCTCGCCCCTGCCACCCGCGCGGCACAGGCCCTGCACGCGATGGATTCGCGCACCGGCGCCGTGGTGCCGGGCATCGAATTGGCTTCGACCTTTGCACGTGATGAGGATTATGAGCTGCGCGATGGCTATGTTTACGGGCGAAACGACAACCCGACCACGCGCCAGGCCGAGGCGGTGATTGCCAGCCTGGATGGCAGCGCGGCATCCTTGCTTTTTGGCTCTGGCATGTCGGGTTTTGTGGCGCTGTTTGAAACGCTGGACAGCGGTGATCATGTGGTGCTGCCACAAATCATGTATCACGGCGGGCTGGAATGGGTGCGCCGCCTTGAAGCCAAGCGCGGCTTGCAGGTGACATTGTTTGATGCCAGCGATCCGGATGGATTGCAAAACGCGATGCGCGCCAACACTAAATTGGTCTGGATCGAAAGCCCGACCAATCCCAGTTGGGATGTGATCGACGTCGCCGCCACGGCCGAAATTGCCCACACCCACGGCGCCTTGCTGGCGGTTGATTGCACCGTTTCGCCGCCCGTTACTATGGACACGCTGGCCTTGGGCGCGGACATTGCGTTTCAGTCCGCCACCAAATATCTGAACGGCCACTCCGACATAACCGGCGGGGTCATTTCCTTTGCTGCCGAGGGGCCGTTGCTGGACGAAGTGATCTTGATGCGCACCCTGCAAGGCAGTTTGATGAAGGCCTTTGATGCCTGGTTGTTGATCCGCGGCATGCGCACGCTTTACTTGCGCTTTGAACGGGCCTCGCAGAGCGCCTTGGCCATCGCCAGCCATTTTGAGAACCACGCGGATGTCGAAGCTGTGTTGTACCCCGGTCTGGCCACGCACCCCGGTCATGACATCGCGGCGCGCCAGATGAAACATGGATTTGGTGGCATGTTGTCGGTGCTGATGAAGGGCGGCGAGGCGGCGGCGCGTGACGTTGCCCGCTACACTCAAGTGTTTTTCCCTGCGACCTCTTTGGGTGGGGTCGAAAGCCTGATTGAGCATCGTAAAACTGTCGAAGGGCCGCAGTCTTTGGTCGCGCCAAACCTGCTGCGCCTGTCGGTGGGCATCGAGGATGTACGCGACTTGATTGCCGACCTTGAACAAGCCATCGAGCGGGCAGGGTAGCCCGTGCAACCAACACCCGCCTTTACGCGACAGGCCGGATTGCAACACCTGGGAATTTATCTGGGGATCGTATTCTGGCTGATCATCGGGCTGTATCTCGATGGCACTGAAATGGCGCAGAAAATCACATATGGTCAATGGGTTACCAATATGATCACCCTTGCTTTTTTTAGTTGGATCTACCAATCAGCCAGTCGGAAAAATAAAAAAATCATCCTTTACGGGCTGGTGATCGCCTTTGGTGGCGAGGTGGTGTTTTCGCTGATCTTGGGCATGTACACCTACCGGTTAGGCACCCTGCCGATCTATGTGCCGTTGGGGCATACGATCATCTATATGGGGGTTTACTATTTCACCAAAGAGCCGCTGGTTTTGGCGCACAAAGATCAAATCGTCAAAATCCTGTACCCTTTGATGATTGTCTACGCTACGGGCTGGCTGGTCCTGCAAAGCGACGTGTTTGGCTTCGCCTGTGCCTTGGTGATCTTGCTGTTGTTCAAACGCCGTCCCAATTCACGCCTGTTCTTTTTGGTGATGTTTTTCGTCATTGCCTATTTGGAACTGCTCGGCACTTATTTCCAGGCATGGCGCTGGCCCGAAGTCTGGTTTGACAAGGTCAGCTTTGTTCCCAGCGCCAACCCGCCATCGGCGATTTCGGTGTTTTACTTTGCCTTTGATGCGGGATGCCTGTGGGCCTACAGCCGCCTGAACCCGGTTAAGTGGCAGCGGTTTCGCCGCCTGCGCGCGCGCTCAGCCATTCGCTAGCGGGTGATGCTGCAACACCAGCTCCTTTAGGCGTTCTTCAAGCACATGGGTATAGATTTCGGTGGTCGAGATATCCGCGTGCCCCAGCAAGGTCTGGATCACGCGCAGGTCCGCGCCGTTGGCCAGCAGATGGGTGGCAAAAGCATGGCGCAGGGTGTGCGGTGTGACTTTGGCAGGCGACACGCCGCCATGAACGGCCAGTTCTTTGATCAGTGTATAGAACCGGTTTCGTGTCAAATGGCCCGTTTTTGCACCTGAGGCGAACAGGAATTTGCTGGGGGTCACGCCATTGCGGCGGGCCTCCTCCTGTGCCGCGTCACGGGTTTCGATCCACGCGGCAAGCGCTTCGCGGGCCGGCGGCGACAGCGGCACCATGCGCTCCTTGCCACCTTTGCCCCGTACCAAAATCATCCGTGGATCACCACGGGTTGCCGACACGGGCAGGGACACCAGTTCGGTCACCCGCATGCCTGTGGCGTAAAGCAACTCCATCAAACAGGTGTTGCGCAAACGGTCCGATTTACTGCGCCCATGGGTGCGGGCGGCGGCCAACAGGCGCTCGACTTCTTCAACGCTCAAGGTCTTGGGCAGGCTTTTGGCGCGTCCCGGCCCCTTGATCTGGATGGCGGGATTATCCTGACGCCACCCTTCCTCAAAGGCAAAGCGATACAGCCCCTTGATCGACGACAAACGTCGCGCCCGCGTCGCCTGTGCCAGCCCTTGGGCTTCGCAATGGATCAGGTAACCTTCAACATCCGCCCGTGCAGCAGTGGCGAAATCACGGCCTTGATTGGCCAGCCAATCGGCGAAATCCAGCAAATCACGGCCATAGGCGGTCTGGGTGTTGTCACTGGCATCGCGTTCGGCCATTTGGGCATCTAAATAGGTGCTGATCCAGCGGGTCGCCTGCATGGCTTACCCCTGCCGATCCAACAACATCAACTGTAGCGCCGCCCGTCGTGCAGTGTCTTCCAACCCGACAGAGCGTAGCAATACCAACGCTTTACGTGCATTCGGCAAATCCCCGCGCGCGCCTTTGCCAAACAACTCAATGGATTTCAAAATCGCCTCGCCTAGCTTTTTATCATCCAACAGCGGCTTGAAATACACTGAACCACCCGTCGTGCTGAAGGCGGCCAAAATGGTGCGGGCTTTGTTGTTTGGGGCCACGGTGTCCGTCAAATCTCCTTGGGCCAAAGCAACCAGGAATTTTTCCGAAGGCGAAGTTGCGTTGAACTTGCCCGCAACCATCTCGTAGTCCTCCGAGAGCAGCCCGATCAAAAACGCCAAAGGCGCGGCGTCAGTCGTCAGCGGCAAGCGCGCTAAGCCCTTGCCGTACAGCGCCGCAAACGGCACCTCAAGCTGGGCTTTTTTCATCTCGCCCCAAACCAGCGGCAAGGTTTTTGAAATCGCGCCAGGGTCACGCGCCTGATAGGCCGTGTCAAATGCCTGCATCGCATCGACCCGTTCCCAAACGCCGCCGGACGCCGCCGGCAGCCGATCTGTGTAAAGGCCCAACAATAGGTTTTCATCCACCGCGCCGGTGGTTGCCAACCGTTCCGCGGCCTCAATCTGCGGCTTCCAACCGGTGATGTCGCGCAGGTCTGCGTTGGCAAAAGCGCGGGGCAGGGCCGGTGTCGGGATCGGTTCACCAATTGCCTCGCGCATGCGGAAAATCAGCGGGGTCACATGGTCTTGGACCGGCAATGGGGGCTCGCCCTCAAACAATTCGGGATCAAGGAACCGCGCCAACAGCGCATCCTCATCTGGGGTCACTTGCCCCAACACCTTGGCCGTGTCCAACGTGACGGCCGCAGCATGCCAATCGCCGTTACGGGCCAAACAGAAAATGCGGGCCGAAAAGGTCGGGGCAATTTCAGCATTGGTGCGCAGGGTCTCGCAGGCCGCATCCTCGGTCCCTGTCAGCAGGGCCACATCAAACCAGCGGCGAAACAAATCGGGCGTATGTGGACCGGCGCGTTCCAGCAGGGCCTGAGCCTGATCCAAGGTGCCCATATCCAGCAACTTGTCGATCCGCGCCAAAAACAAATGCCCCGAGGTATCAGCATCAATCGGCGCATCCAGTTCCGCCAGCAGAATCATCGTCAACAGATCCTGCATTGCGGGCAAGTTTAGCGGGTCCTGATTGCGGATCAGCCGGGCCAGTTCAGCACTGCTGCTGGCGCCCCAAAAATCACGCGGTAACCCGGTCACTGAAATGGGCAATAAGCCAACCGCATCGGGTGTCGGCCCATCCAAAGTTGTCACAGTGATCCCCTCGACAGCCGCGCTGTCGGTAACAGCGGCCTCTCGGGGCGTGGCATCGGGGACTGGCTTCATCACCACAGGCTCGGCCACCGTGTCGGACAACCAGTCAATAGCCGACAGGGGCGCCAACTGGTGTTGTTCGGCGCTGGCATAACTGCTCTGGCCAACCAAAATGGCCGATATCAGAAAAAGTCTTTTACTCAACATTCAGTGTGACCGGTTGATTAACCTCAACTACTTCGGGAGATAGATCCCCGATATAGGCATAGCCCACAAAGGCCAAAATGCCCAGCACCAGTAGAAAAACTATCGTTTTCAGTAATCGCCCCATAGAATGTCTGCCTTTTGATGCGTCTTGTTGCGTCGCCTTTTGAAAAGGCCTGTGTTTTTGTATCCTATGGTTTTTATATATGGCCTTTTGCAGAAATTCACGCCATTGAATGCAATTAGTGTAGATTTAAGCGGGGGATGGCCGGTTTGAGGGCCAGATTGAAGAAAACAGTCGTGCTTGTGGGCATGATGGGGGCCGGAAAGACCGCTGTGGGCAAGGCGCTCGCGGCGCGCCTAGATGTTCCGTTCCTAGATTCGGACGAGGAAATCGTCAAAGCCGCCGACAGGCCGATCCCTGAAATTTTTGAACGCGATGGCGAGCCGTTTTTCAGGGACCGCGAAACCGAGGTGATCAAACGGCTGCTGCATGAGGAATGCGGCATCCTTTCGACCGGCGGTGGGGCCTATCTGGCCGAGCGTAATCGCGTTGAGATATCAGCCAATGGCGTGGCCGTTTGGCTGCGGGCCGATCTGGACCTGCTTTGGGCCCGTGTGCGCCATAGAAACAGCCGCCCGTTGCTGCAAACCTCCAACCCGTTTGAAACCCTGCGCGACCTTTATGAGGCACGCGATCCGTTTTATGCCAAGGCAGAATTGGCGGTGCAATGCCGGGCGGATTACTCGATAGATCAGATGGCGGACCAGGTGGTGAAAACCCTACAAACCCGCCCCGATGTTTTGGAGACCTTCGACAATGACTGAAACTTTACGTGTTGAGCTAGGTGATCGCGCCTATGACATCCGAATTGGTGCAGGTTTGATTGGCAAAGCCGGGGCCGAAATTGCGCCATTGCTGGCGCGCGCCCGTGTGGCTGTGGTCTCTGATGAAAACGTCGCGGCCTTGCATTTGGACAGTCTTAAGGCGGGACTGAATGCGGCCGGCATCGAGATGGTGTCGCTGATCCTGCCAGCGGGCGAATCGACCAAGGCGTGGCCGCAGTTTGAGCGCACGGTCGAGTGGCTGTTGGCGCAAAAAATCGAGCGCCGCGATGTGGTGGTGGCCTTTGGCGGCGGTGTGATTGGCGATTTGGTCGGTTTTGCGGCCTCGGTGTTGCGCCGCGGCGTGCGCTTTGTGCAAATCCCGACCTCTTTGCTCGCGCAGGTCGATTCCTCGGTCGGGGGTAAAACCGGTATCAACGCCCCGCAAGGTAAAAATCTAATCGGGGCCTTTCACCAACCTGCATTGGTCTTGGCTGATACCGCCGTGCTTGGCACCCTTACGCAGCGCGATTTTTTAGCCGGCTATGGCGAGGTGATCAAATACGGGATGTTGGGCGATCTTGGCTTTTTTGAATGGCTCGAGATCAACGGCCCCGCGCTGGCCGCAGGCGACATGGCATTGCGCGCCGAGGCTGTGCGCCGATCCTGTCAGGCCAAGGCCGACATCGTTGCGCGGGATGAAACCGAGCAGGGGGATCGCGCCCTGTTAAACCTTGGCCACACGTTTTGTCATGCCCTTGAGGCCGCAACAGATTATTCTGATCGCTTGCTGCATGGCGAAGGTGTCGCCATTGGCTGTGCTTTGGCCTTTGAGGTGTCATCGCGTTTAGGATTATGCAGCCAAGAAGACCCCAGCCGCGTGCGCGCCCACCTGCGCGCCATGGGCACCAAAGTCGATCTCTCCGATATAGAGGGCGACTTGCCAGATGCTGACACGCTGATTGACCTGATGGGCCAGGACAAAAAGGTGATGGATGGTCAAATCAACTACATCATGGCTCGCGGCATCGGCCAAGCCTTTGTCACGTCTGATGTGGATGCAAATGTGGTGAAAACCGTCCTAAAAGAAGCACTTGCTTCAAGATAAGGCGTAACAAGCCCTTATCATTGTTCTCTAAATATCCCCGCCGGAGGCTAGAGCGCTGACCCCGTCAGGGGGCAGCGCAATTCTTGGAAAAACCGATGCTCTAGAACGGAATTTCGTCATCAATGTTGCCGCCACCTTGCTGGCCCCCCCCCTGATTGCCACCTTGCTGACCACCGCCACCAAAATCACCACCGGAAGAACCGCCGCCGTAACCGCCCTGTTGGCCGCTGCCATAATCACCGCCGCCGCCGCCGCCGCCAGAGCGACCATCCAGCATTACCAATGTACCGCCAAACCCTTGCAATACCACTTCGGTAGAATAGCGGTCGTTGCCGGATTGATCTTGCCATTTGCGGGTCTGCAAAGCGCCTTCAATATAGACCTTGGAGCCTTTGCGTAGATATTGCTCTGCCACGCGCACCAGACCTTCTTGGAAAATGGCCACCGTGTGCCACTCTGTCTTTTCACGGCGCTCGCCAGTGTTTTTGTCCTTCCAGGTTTCGGATGTGGCAATGCGTAGGTTACACACTTTGCCGCCATTCTGGAACGTGCGCACCTCAGGGTCCGCACCCAGATTGCCCACAAGGATCACTTTGTTAATTGAGCCTGCCATTATCACCACTCCCGTAGAATCTATCATTTCTGTTACACAGTGTTACATCACCCCGTTCTGGTGAATGAAAGGTAAATTTACGCAAATTGGTTTGATTTTTCCACGTAAACTCGTGGTATCGGTCAAAGGCTCTTGGTCAATCCGGCGGGTTTTTGCTTGGGTTTGAGATGGGCTGTGCCGTTAAAACGCAAAGGCTGGTGGTTTTGGAAAACTTCCACTATATTGGCGCAAAGTGGGCTCGGTTGAGCGGTGGGGACTGGTTATGAAACGCATATTAGCGTCAGCACTAATTGGCGGAATGGTTTGGTCATCTGTGGCCAGCGCGGGGCCGTTGAATCTGTCGACAAAATCACGCACCAACCTGTTTCGCTCGCAAACCAGCGTGTTGGACGGGCGGGCTTCCAGCCAGTATTCCAATTCCGTTCGGTTGCAGCCCAAACGGGTGATCACGCCCAGCAAAGACGGGGATGGCAATCGCCGCTATGGCGGACGTTATAAGGGCGAATTTCTGGGCATGGCCCGCAAAGCGGCGCGCAAACACGGGGTCCCTGAGGATCTGTTTTTGCGCTTGATCCAGCAAGAATCAGGTTGGAATGCACGGGCGAAATCCCATGCGGGTGCATTGGGCTTGGCTCAATTGATGCCAGCCACAGCGAAAACGCTACGTGTGAACCCACGGGTGCCACGGGAAAATCTGGATGGCGGGGCGCGGTATCTGCGCCAGCAATATGACCGTTTTCACTCCTGGCGGCTGGCCTTGGCGGCCTATAACGCAGGACCGGGGGCTGTTCTTAAATACGGTGGCGTACCACCCTATAAAGAAACCAAAAACTACGTCCGTAAAATCTGGGGCAGTTGACGCTCATTAGTCCCTGGCGGGCCTTCTTCGCGAGGAAAGCCGTCAGGCTTGATGAGCTTTGGCGGCCTCCGCGGTATCTGACGCATTTTCTGCAAAGGAAACCTCATGGATCAAGCCACCGGAAGCTGCCTTTGTGGCAAGGTTCAGATTGCAGCTAAGGGGCCGCCTTATCGGGTTGGTATCTGCCACTGCCCAGAGTGTCGCAAACATCACGGCGCCTTGTTCTACGCCGCCGCCGTGTTTCCAGAGGGCGCGGTCACCATCAAAGGTGAAACCCGCGACCATAACGAGCGGCATTTTTGTCCGGATTGCGGATCAAGCGTATTTGCGCGCAGCTAGGATGAGGTCGAAATTCACCTGGGCACACTGGATCAACCGGACCAGTTCGTACCGACCTACGAAATCTGGACCATACACCGCGCTGCATGGTTGCCAGCCTTTCCAAAGACCAAGCAATATGAGCGCGGCCGTGAAACCACGGAACGATCCTAAGACAGCTTTACCAAGACAGCGAAGGGCGCGTTAGCTGCGCCAGATTGTGTTAATCAACCTCACCCAGTTCTTTTTCGTGCATCCAGGCGGCGTGGCGTGGCGCTTTTTTGGTGCGATCCCACTCGTTCAGCATGTCCCATTTCACCGTGTCGAGTTTGGCCAGCATCGCGTCCTCAGCGGGATCGGGGCAGGCCAGCTCTAGACGGTGGCCGCTGGGGTCAAAGAAATAGATCGAATGAAAGATCGAGTGATCAGTCACACCCAGCACATCCACACCATTGGCAACCAGATGATCGCGAAATTCCAACAGGGTTTCGCGGTCTTTGACCTTGAACGCCAAATGTTGGGTCCAAATTGGCGTGTTCGGATCGCGTCCCATTTCAGGCATGGTGGGCAATTCAAAGAAGGCCAGCACATTTCCAGCCCCGGCATCCAAGAACACATGCATATATGGGTCTGGCGCGTGGGTTGAGGGCACATGATCCTCGGCAATTGCCAGAATGAAATCCATTTTTAGGTTTTTATCATACCATTCAACGGTTTCTTTGGCGTTCTTACAGCGATAGGCAACGTGGTGGATTTGTTCGATTTTCATGTCAGCCCCCCCCCTTGGGTTTTATCCGTTTGGGGCAGGGTATGCCAAGGTCATTGCATGTGCAACGACTTTAGTGAGGCGGCGAAAAGAGTGTTTTCAGAGCAAATAGAAGCGGGACTTTTAGCGCGCGCGCCGAAACGCCGAAGGGGTTTGACCGGTATGGTGTTGGAAGGCGCGGGTGAAATACGCAGGCGATGTGAAACCAAGTTCAGATGCGACTTGTTGGATCGGTGTTTTGGTTTCTTTCAGCAAGCGCCGCGCTTCAAATATGATTCGATCATTCAACAAGGTGGACGCAGGCCGACCGCAGGCTTGATTGCAAACGCGGCTAAGATGAGTGGGCGTCACACCCAGCGCACTGGCATATTGCGAAATATTCATGCCGCTTTGAAACTGCGCCTCGACCATTTCGGTAAACCGCGAGGTTAAACGATGCGCGGCATCAGGGGCTGTGCTTTCCTCGGAATGCAGCAGGATTTGCCGGTTAAGCCAGACGTTCAACAATCCGGTGTGATGATGGGCGGCCCGAATACGTTCTGGCAGTGCCCCATCAAG
>DEIK01000121.1 GCA_002352425.1 Rhodobacteraceae bacterium UBA2776 | reverse complement strand
GGCCGTTCAGCAGCGCTAATATTTGCGCCTGAATGGTGACGTCCAGCGCCGTGGTGGGTTCATCCGCAATCAGCAAATCCGGCTTGTTGGCCAGCGCCATCGCGATCATCACCCGTTGTCGTTGGCCGCCCGACAATTGGTGCGGGTAGGACCCCAGCCGCGTTTCGGGGTCGTGAATGCCGACTTTGTGCAGCAACTCCAAAATCCGTTCAACCGCCGGTGTGCCGTGCAGACCTTGGTGCAGGGACAGGCTCTCGGCCAATTGCTTTTCGATGGTGTGCAGCGGGTTCAGCGACGTCATTGGTTCTTGAAAAATAAAGCTGATGTCGTTGCCGCGCACGCGGCGCAGTTCGGCCTCATCCGCGTCTATCATCTGCGCCCCGTCATAGATGATTGATCCGGTGATATCGGCACTGTCGGGCAGCAAGGACACGGTGGACAGCGCGGTGACGGATTTGCCCGAGCCGCTTTCGCCAACAATCGCCACGGTTTCGCCACGCCCCACGCGGATTGACACGTCTTTGACAGCGCGGGTGGCTTTGCCGTCTTGGCGGAATGTCACCGACAGGTTTTTGATGTCCAGAATATCGCTCATTCGAAGGTCTTTCTGGGGTCAAAGGCATCGCGAATGCCTTCAAAGATAAACACCAGCAGCGACAACAAAATCGCAAAGGTAAAGAAGGCTGTGAAGGCCAGCCACGGCGCTTGCAGGTTTTGTTTGGCTTGACGGGTCAACTCGCCCAATGATGGCAAAGAGGACGGCAGACCAAAGCCCAAGAAATCGAGCGTGGCCAGCATCGCAATGGCGCCGGTAATAATGAACGGCAAGAAGGTCAGCGTCGCCACCATGGCGTTTGGCAGCATGTGGCGGAACATAATTGTGCGGTCCGAAACGCCCAAGGCTTTGGCCGCGCGGACGTATTCAAAATTACGCGCCCGCAAGAATTCAGCCCGCACCACGCCAACCAAAGCGGGCCAACCAAACAGCACGGTGATGAACACCATCAGCCAAAAACTGCGGCCCAATATCGAGAACAAAATGATGATCACATAGATCGACGGGGTCGAGGCCCAGATTTCCAGTACCCGTTGAAAGACCAGATCAACCCAGCCGCCGAAATAGCCCTGAACTGCCCCTGCAATGATACCAATCACCGAGGCAATCACCGAAACGATCAGCGTGAACATCACGGACAAGCGAAACCCGTAGATCACCCGCGCGAGCACATCGCGTTTGGTGTCATCGGTGCCCAGCCAATTGTGACGATCTGGGGCCGAGGGGGCCGCACCGGGTATGTCAACAATGGTGTTGAACGAATAGGGGATCAGCGGCCATAACAGCCAACCTGTCGTTATCGGTTCTCCCTCAACCACGCCATCTGTTGCATCTTCGATCACGCCTTCAGGGTCGTCGAAACACACTTCCAACCCACCGCTTTTGATCAGGCATTTCACTTCGATATCGCGGTAGATGGCCTCGGTTTTGAAGTCGCCGCCGAATTCCGTTTCAGGGTAGAAGTTGAATATCGGCATGTAATAGCCACCACGATAATTCACCAGGATCGGTTTGTCGTTGGCAATGAACTCGGCAAACAAGGTTGCGCAAAACAACACGGCGAAAATGATCAGCGACCAAAAAGCGCGGGAATTGCGGCGGAAATTACGCCAGCGGCGTTGGTTCAGGGCATTCAGCACCATCAGCTATCCCTCCCCTCAAAGTCGATCCGCGGGTCGATAAAGACGTACATCATGTCCGATAGAATGCCGACGAGCAGCGCCAGCAAGCCGAATGAATAGAGCGTGCCGAACATCACTGGATAATCGCGTTCAACAACAGCCTCAAAACCCAAACGGCCCAACCCATCCAGCGAGAACAGCGTTTCGATGATCAGAGAGCCGCCAAAGAACACCCCAACGAACAGCGCCGGAAAGCTGGCGATCACGATCAGCATGGCGTTGCGAAAGACGTGACCGTAAAGCACGCGGCTCTCGGACAGGCCCTTGGCTTTGGCGGTGACAACATACTGCTTTTTGATTTCGTCCAGGAACGAGTTTTTAGTCAGCAACGTGAGCGTGGCAAAGGACGCGATGGTCGAAGCCAGCACTGGCAGGGCGATATGCCAAAGGTAATCCGCCACTTTGCCGATCATCGTCAGGTCGTCAAAATTGTTCGACGTAAGACCGCGCAGCGGGAACACCTTCCAATAGGATCCGCCCGCAAACAGCACCAACAACATGATCGCAAACAAAAAACCAGGGATCGCATAGGCGATGATGATCGCACCCGAGGTCCATGTGTCAAAGCGACTGCCATCGTGCACTGCTTTGCGAATGCCCAACGGGATCGAGATCATATAGGCGATCAATGTGGACCATAGGCCCAGCGTGATCGATACCGGCATTTTTTCGATCACCAGATCAATTACCCCGACGCTGCGAAAATAGCTTTCGCCAAAATCAAAGCGCAGGTAGTCCCACATCATGTTGAGAAACCGCGTCAGCGGGGGTTTGTCAAAGCCGAATTGCTTTTCCAGATCAGCGATAAAATCTGGCGGCAGGCCACGTGCGCCCTGATAGAGATCATCGCCACCAATGCTGCCACCGCCGACATCGCCGCCACCTGAAATGGTCTGAAACGCGTCGCCTTCGCCCTCGATATTCGCAAGGATTTGTTCAATTGGTCCACCGGGGACGAATTGAATCAAGGCGAAATTGAGGATCATAATTCCGATCAATGTCGGAACAATCAGCAGCAATCGCCGAAAAATATATGCGCCCATTTACCTGTTGCCTGTTATTACTGAAAGGCGCCTGCGGCCTTTAGGGCCGCGGCTTTTTCAGGGTTATACCACCAAATGGACAGTTCTCCCAAGTCGGTTTTTGGCGGGGTGTCGGTATAGGGGCGCTCATAGATGTCGTAATAGGCGATGTTGTGGGATTTGTTATACCAGTTGGGCACCCAGATGTGCATGGCGCGCAATACCCGGTCCAACGTTTTGACTGCGACATCCAGATCTTCGCGGGTTTCAGCCCCTTCAATGATTGTGAGCAGCGCGTCAACGGCGGGGTTGCTGACACCGGAAATGTTGTTTGACCCCAAAATATTTGCTGTTTGCGAACTGAATATTCGGCGCAGCTCGATCCCAGGTGTTTCGGACATCGCATAGCGCCGTGTTGTGATGTCGAAATCAAAATTCTTTTCGCGGTCTTTGGCCTGCGCCGCATCGACAAAATTATGCACCGCATCCACACCCAGACGCTTCAGGTTTTCAACGTAGGGGTTGATGATCCGGTCCGAGGATGGGCTATCATTGAGGATTTCGACCCGCAGCTTTTGCCCCGCCGCGTTATAGCGCTGCCCATCGTCGCCCACTTCCCATCCGGCCTGATCCAGCAGTTTGCCGGCACGACGCAAGGCCTTGCGGTCGCTGGATTTATCAGGATTCGAAATGGCGGGGGTAAAGGCCGGCTCGGTGAACACGGTTTCAGGCACGTCCGCGCGCAGCGGTTCCAACAGGGCCAATTCGGCCTCGGACGGCATGCCCTCCGCCTGCATATCCGAGTTTTCCCAAAAACTGTCTGTGCGGGAATAGAGATCGTAAAACAGGTTCTTGTTCGACCATTCAAAGTTAAACGCCATTGAGAGTGCTTCACGCACACGCGGATCTTTCAGGTGGTCGCGACGCAAGTTTATAAAAAAACCCTGGGTGCCAGCGGGGTTACCATCTGGTAATTGTTCTTTGATCACCCATTTTTTATCAAGGGCCGGAAAATCATATCCGGTGGCCCAAAGCTTGGACAGGAATTCCTCGCGATAGCCATATGCGCCCCCCTTAAAGGCCTCAAAGGCAGCCGTATAATCGGCAAAATATTCAATCTTGATCACATCAAAATTGTTCTGCCCGACATTCACAGGCAAGTCCCGTGCCCAGTAATCCTCGCGGCGTTGATAAGAGACCGAGCGTCCCGGGTCGGCCTTCAGCAGCTTGTAGCCGCCTGATCCAAGCGGTGCCTCTAGGGTGGATTCCGCGAAATCGCGGGTTGCGTAATAAGCTTTGGAGAAGATCGGCAGCCCCGCCGCCAGCATTGGCAATTCGCGTTTCTGGCTTTCTGCGGCAAAAATAAACTTCACCGTTAAATCATCCAGCACCTCAACCGTTTCAAAGTCCTTGAACAGAACTTTGTAGCTGGGGGCGCCCTTGTCGCGCAGGACATTTAGCGAGAACGCTACGTCTTCGGCTCGCACGGGACTACCGTCGGAAAACTGTGCCTCGGGGCGCATGTGGAAAACCACCCATGAGCGATCTTCGGGGTATTCGATTGTGTGGGCGACCAACCCATAAAGCGCATCGGGCTCGTCCAGATTTCCAGTCATCAATGAGTCATAGAAAATTGATGAAAGGCTCGCGGCGTTGCCCTTTAGGATATAGGGCGTCAGGCTGTCGAAAGTGCCAAAGCCCCAGGTGGTGAATTCGCCGCCTTTGGGTGCCGTCGGGTTCACGTAGTCAAAATAGGGGAAATCGGCTGGGTATTTCAATTCTCCAAAGGTGGAAATACCGTGGGATTTGATGATTGTTTGTTCTGCCCGCGCTGCTGTGACCAGGGAAATCGCCATGGCCAGCGCCATCATAACGGTGAAAAACGTGCCTATCCCCACTGATGTGGTTTGAGGTTTCGATTTCGCAATAGCCCGTTGTTGGCGTGTCGGCATATGTTTGGGTCTCCCGATTAGATAGCTCATAGGTCCAAATACAGGTAAGTATGCGTGGCGCCAACAATCAAGGCCCGAATGGGCAAGCTGACGCCGAATTGACCTTGCAAAGCGATTAGACATAAAAAAACCCGCTCGAAATCATCGAGCGGGCCTATTTGTCGTGCCTGTCAGATCAGCCGCCGATGGTGGCAAGATAGGCTATCAGGTTGGCGCGCTGTGCTGGTTTCTTGAAACCTGCGAACGTCATCTTGGTGCCTGGAACCATGTCTTTTGGCTTGATCAGGAATTCGTCCAGCCGTTCCGGTGTCCATGCACCGCCCAATTCCGCCATCGTGCCGGAATAACCAAAGCCGTCGATCGTGGCCACGTCACGTCCAACAATGCCAAACAGCGATGGGCCCGTTGAGGTGCCGCCAGCTTCCAATTTGTGACAGGCTTTGCATTTCTTGAACAGTTTTTCGCCTGCGCCCAGATCGGCCGAGGCATACAGTTCCTCAAAGGCGGGGCCTTCTTCAACCGCGGCAGTTTCAGTGTGACCCTCGGTGGCATCATCGCCAGCGGCCATTTCGGTTTCGCCGTGGCCGCCGCTTCCGGTGGAATAGAGCGCATCCGCAACCCAGCTGCCCAAAAGGAAAATCAACAACGCGCTGCCGACGCCGCCTACGATTTTTGTCATTGTCATTGTGTCGAACATGTCGCTATCCATCCCGTTCAAAAGTTTGGGGTTATCTATCCGCTTCCCCTACCTTATCGCAAGGTGTAGTTATCGCGGCAATACGAATTTTTTCCTGATTTCCCGACCAGAGGGCCCGAATATGACCGAAAAAATCGCTTTTCAGGGGGAACTTGGGGCTTACTCGCACCAAGCCTGTGTCCAAGCCCGCCCCGGATATGAAGTGATTGCCTGCCGCACATTCGAAGATGTGATCGAAACTGTGCGGGTTGGTAAGGCCGATTTGGCAATGCTTCCGGTCGAGAATTCGACCTATGGGCGGGTCGCTGATATCCACCATTTGCTGCCCGCTTCGGGACTGCATGTCATTGACGAAGCCTTTGTGCGGGTGCACATCAACCTGTTGGCCCCCAATGGGACCAAACTGGATCAGGTGAAAAGCGCCATGAGCCATACAGTGCTGCTGGGGCAATGCCGCGAATTTCTAAGCACGCATAACATCCACCGCGTCATCGGTGCTGATACGGCAGGGTCCGCCCAGCAAGTGGCCGAAATGAACGACCCGGAACAGGCCGCACTGGCGTCCGAACTTGCGGGCGAAATCTATGGCTTGGATGTTCTGGCCCGCCATATTGAAGACCACGACAAAAACACCACACGGTTCTTGGTGATGTCGCGCGACATTGACCTGAACCGACGCGGCAGCGGCCCGATGGTCACGTCCTTTGTGTTTCGAGTGCGCAACATTCCAGCCGCGCTTTACAAGGCGATGGGTGGATTTGCCACCAACAGCGTCAACATGACCAAGCTAGAGAGCTATATGCTGGACGGCTCTTTCACCGCGACGCAATTCTACGCCGAGATCGAAGGCCATCCAGACGACAGAAATGTGCAACTGGCGATGGAAGAGTTGGATTACTTTACCGACAAAATTACATTGTTGGGTGTGTTTCCAGCGGATCAGACCCATCGTTAAGCGGGCGTTGTTTTGCGAGCAAACAAGCAATAGTGGGGCGAACCTAGGCTAGTCGCCCGTCCTTATAGCGATCCTCGATATCGGCCGCGAAACCCGCCACCTTTATGTTCAGCCGCTTGGACAGTTTGGTTTTGGCCAGTCGCAAGGATTGCACCAACAGGCGTGCTGATAGGGATTTGGGCCTGACTTCGAGTTCAAATGACATGCGGGTGCGGTTTTTCGAAAGCGCCACCAGATCCACGGAAACATTCCCCTCTAACCCACCGGTCAAGGATTGCACCAACATGCGGTTTGGCGCATCCAAATCAGTCAGTTCAACCAGCATATCGCGCTTTTTACCGCGAAAGGTGAACCCAACGTCCCATGCGATGAGGGTCGAGGGATGCGTCTTGCGATTGACCCGTTGCACCCGTGCGCCACGGCGCAAGGCCGAGCGTTCGATATTGCCGAAATGGCTGACGGCGCTGAACACGGCGTCGATCGGTGCTTCAATGTCTTCTTTGCTGGAGAATATCATTCTGTCTGCCTGCTTGTTTTGCTTAGTGCCAGTTTTGCCTCTATTCTAGGCTATCCGCAAGCCAATGCTGCATGATGAAATGTGCAATTGCCCCTAGCCGTGCGGGTTTTATCACAGGGTGGGTCCCAGCAAACATGTCCAGCATCTCTTCTCGGGTGACCCACAGGGCGTCTTCGATTTCGACGGGATCTATGGTGATGTCGGTTGTCAACGCCTCGCCGCGGCATCCAAACATCAGGCTCGACGGGTAGGGCCACGGCTGGCTGGACAGGTATTCAACCGCGCCCACCTGCACACCTGCTTCTTCAAAAACCTCGCGCCGAACGGCGGCCTCGATGGTTTCACCTGGTTCAACGAAACCCGCCAAAAGGGAATACATCCCATCGGGCCAATGGGGACTGCGGCCCATCAAAACCGAATTGCCGTGGGTGATGAGCATGATCACCACAGGGTCAGTCCGTGGAAAATGTTTGCGTTCGCAAGACGGGCAATCGCGTTGCCATCCAGCCATGGTCATGGCGCTTTCCTGCCCGCAAGAGGAACAAAACCGATGGGTGCGATGCCAATCCATCAAGGATTTCGCTGTGGCGATCAATTCAGCGTCACGCGCTGTTAGTCGCGCCATCACGCTGCGCAATTCACAAAACACTTGACCTTGTGGCAGGTCAGGGTGTTGCTGCTCACTTGGGTCAAAAAATTGCACCATGGCTTCGGCATCCAATTCTTTGGGTGTCCAACCCGATACATTCAATGCAAAGATCGGTGCGTCCTTGTCCATGCCCAAGAACAGCGGCGCTTGCGTTGCGCCATCCAGCACCGGATGGCCAACAGGCAGTCGAATCGCAACATCATCCTCTACCAACGGTTTGCCGCGCCATATCGGCAAGACACGCGCGTCGTCGCGTCCCCAGAGCGTTGCTATCGCCGCAGCGTCACCGCGAAACTGCGCAGCGCGATCCAGGCCAGATCCGCCAAAGGTCACTGATTCAGAATTTCGCATATTTTATCCACCTATTTTCCACCTGTGTGGCACGGTACGAGGGACAATGGCAATTCAACGCGGCAATTGTTCACGCTATGCAACCCTTAGGTGCAAATTAATTACTAATTATGCTTAAAGATGAGTGGCGGCATTCCGCCGGTCGGCCTATGGTTAACAAGGCGTCATGCTATTGTTTCCTTCTGACCATAAAAAGATTCGAACACTGAATTCAAGGAGACTGCCATGACCCTCGAGACCAAAACGACAATGAATCGCCGGAACTTTCTGGCCGGAACTGCAGGAATGTCCTTGATCGCACTTCACCCTTTCTCCGCCCGCGCTTCAGGCAACCAAGCCCATTTGCGGCTCATGGAAACCACCGACCTGCATGTGCATGTCTTCCCTTATGACTATTACGCCGACAAACCCCGTGAAACCGTCGGTTTGGCCCGCACCGCGTCCCTTATCAAAGGCGTGCGCGACGAAGCGACCAATTCGATGCTGCTGGACAACGGTGACTTTTTGCAGGGCAACCCAATGGGTGACTACATCGCCTATGAGCGTGGCATGAAAGAAGGTGACATGCACCCTGTCATCACCGCCATGAATACTTTGGGTTTTGACGCCTCGACCATGGGCAATCATGAATTCAACTATGGTCTAGATTTCCTGATGAAATCCATCGCGGGTGCTACTTTCCCAATGGTCTCGGCCAATATAGCAACGGAAATGGGGGCCGCACCGCGTGACGACAAAACCATGCTCAAACCTTATGTACTGTTGGACAAGATGCTGACAGACGGCGATGGCAACGTCCATCCGATCAAAATCGGCGTCAT
>DEIK01000092.1:2938-13464 GCA_002352425.1 Rhodobacteraceae bacterium UBA2776 | reverse complement strand
AACCCCGCGCCAATCCCCTGAATTTTATGCGGCCCCGGATCACCACCCGACAAAACAGGGCTGGCGGCAGGCTCAACCGCGATGATCTTCACATCTGGATTGCGTTCCTTAAGAATCCCGCCAACGCCCGTGATCGTACCACCCGTGCCAACGCCCGAAATGAAGACATCAACTGCCCCATCGGTATCTTTCCAGATTTCCTCGGCGGTGGTTTTCACATGGATCGCTGGATTGGCTGGGTTTTCAAACTGCTGCGGAATGATTGACCCCGCAATCTCGGCCTGCAGCTCCTCCGCCCGCGCAATCGCGCCCTTCATACCTTTTGCGGCTTCGGTCAGCTCCAATCGCGCGCCCAACAACGCCAACATCTTGCGCCGCTCAATGGACATGGACTCGGGCATGGTCAGGATCAGTTTATACCCGCGCGCTGCACAAACGAATGCCAGCGCAATGCCCGTGTTGCCGGACGTGGGTTCGATCAACGTCCCGCCGGGCTTCAACGCACCCGAAGCCTCCAGCGCATCCACCATCCCCACCCCAATCCGGTCTTTCACCGAATTCAGCGGGTTCATGAATTCAAGCTTGGCCAAAATATTGCCCTTCGCACCGGTTTGCGCCGCAAGCCGTGATAGGCGCACCAAAGGTGTTCCGCCCATTGTTTGGGTAATATCATCGTAAATCAGTCCGCGTGCGGCGCTTGGCATTTGATTTCCTTTCAAGGGTATATTTTGCGCGACCCTAGAATAATTTCCCACGCCGACACCAGAGCTAAGCGGCAGTTAGGTAAAATATCCCGAAATCCACGGAAAAATTTGAACAAGCAGCCCAAAAATGCGGAAAATTCAACGCGTCAGTCCTTAAGGCAAAGACGAAATCCGACGCTCGAACAATTGCAAATCAGCCCCCTCAAACGGGGACAATCGCGTCTTTACAAAGCCCAACTTATCCGCCAACCGTGTCGATCCCACGTTGGCCGGATCAATCATGCAAACAGCGCGATCCGCCTGTCCAGCGCTGTCAAACCAGCCCAGCGCTGCACTCATGGCCTCATGGGCATAGCCCTGCCCCTGTGCACCCCCCTCAAACAACCAACCGGCTTCGGGAAATTCATCAAACCCAACACCGTGACCTCGCATCGCGCAAGGAAACCCAACTTGCCCAATCATCGCACCGGTATCACGCCGCTTCACCAGCCACATGCCACGGCCCAGCGCAGTCCACGCACCGATATTGGCCATATATGCCGCCCATAATTGTGTCTCGGGACGCGCTCTGCCATTGATAAAACGATAGACTTCGGGCAGGTTTACCAGCCGCGCAAATGCGTTGAAATCCGCAAGCAAAGGCGCAGCCAACTGCAACCGTTCTGTCTCGATCTCTGGTACCATCACGCCTCGCATACGAAAAACGGCGCCCCGCAATGGGACGCCGTTCTCAAACTCTGGTTCACTAAAAGCTTAAGACGCTTTTGTGATGAACGACACAGCGTCGCCAAATGTCTGGATTGTTTCAGCAGCGTCATCCGGAATTTCGATCCCGAATTCTTCTTCAAAAGCCATAACCAGTTCAACGGTATCAAGGCTGTCAGCGCCCAGATCATCAATGAATGATGCTTTTTCTGCTACTTTGTCTTCTTCCACACCCAGGTGCTCGACAACAATCTTTTTAACGCGGTCTGCGATGTCGCTCATGGTTTATTCCTTTATCTTTTAGGGTCTTGCCCGTTTTGTTGTCAGATGCCCCGACTGGAACACCCAAACCCCGCTTTCGCGGATATACCGGCCAACGCGAACCCGCGCCCCCCGATGAATTCTGCGCCGCCTATAGCACATCGTGACCCTAAGGCAAATGTTTTCGATGGCAACAGCAGTGATGAAAAAGATGGCGCTTATCGTCTATATTACAAGGTTTAGGCAGGAAATTGCCTTTTTTCCCCGGATCATTGGCCAAACACCTCTGCCAACAGATTTTGCAATTCATCCATATCCTGATCCGTTGTGTAGACATGCGGCGATAGGCGCAAAAAAGCCGGGTGTGAAATTTGCGCCTGTGGCTCAAAGCGTCCAGCATCCAGAACCTTGGCAATAATACCCGCCTCCAACACCGATTTCGCGACATCAGCCGCTTTTTGGGCCTCTACAGCCAGCGAAACGCTTCCGGTAGTCCCAAACGCCACCTCAATCGCCTGCAAAGCGGCCCACTCGCGCAACTGGTTTGATTTGGCCAGAATCTGCGCCTGAACTTCTTTGCTCCCTGTGCCCAGATAGTGATCAACAGCCACCCCAAGCCCCAACAGCAACGCTATGTTTTTATCCGCAGGCTCCAGATCTTTGGCCTTGAAGGCACAGCCCCCGCTGATCCATGCCATCGACGCTTGCCGAGGACCACGCAACCATTTGCGCCCCGTTGCCACAAAGGCATCACAACCAATCCCGCCCACATCCACCGGCATCTGGCCCAGCGCCTGCGCTCCGTCCACCGCATAAAGCATGCCTTGGGGTCGTGGCAGCGTTCCGATCTCCTCAACCGGATAGCGATACCCGCCCACAGCTGTCACCATCGGCACAAACAGCGCGGCGACGTCATCGTCAAAGCGCGCGGCCCAAGCCTGTAAATCTGGGTTATCTTTTGCTAGTTCAGGCAAGACCTCGACCGTCACATCGCCACGCATCATTAAAGTACGATTATACTCGCCCCAATCATGCGGTGCCACCAATACCCGTTTGCCCGCTAAATCCATGTGCGACAGCATTGATCGCCATGCGGTTGTTGTGGTTGATGAGAACGCAATATCATCAGGCTTTCCGCCCAACATGTCCGCAACAGAGCGGCGCACATTTGCAATCTCGGTCGCCCATGTGGCCACAGCCCGCTCTGGCCCCACCTCGGCCTCGCAGCGCAGGTAATCAGCCGCCCGCTGATAAACTGCTGGATCAGGTACCCCGTGGCTGGCCGCATTGAAGTACCCCGATGTTTGCGTCACCCCCATGGCATCACACCATCGTCATGCCGCCATTCACATGTAGCGTCGCCCCCGTGACGTATCCGGCTTCCTCTGATGCCAAATACAGCACCGCCGCCGCGATCTCCTCAGGTGTGCCCATCCGACCCGCAGGGATTTGTTTGTTGATTACACCCTTTTGGTCGTCATTCAGCGCATCCGTCATCGGTGTGGCAATAAACCCGGGGGCAACCGCATTCACGGTAATGCCACGGCTGGCGACCTCTTGCGCAATACTCTTGCCCATTGCGATCATACCGGCCTTGGCGGCCGAATAGTTGGCCTGTCCCGGATTGCCCGTGGTGCCAACGATGCTGGAAATATTCACAATCCGCCCCCAGCGCGCCTTCATCATCGGACGCATCACGCCACGACACAGACGCATGGTGCTGGTCAGGTTCACATTCAAAACCGCGTCCCAATCTTCGTCTTTCATGCGCATAAACAGGTTGTCACGGGTGATACCGGCGTTGTTGACCAAAATATCCAAGCCCCCCATCGCCTCGATCGCTTGCTTTGGCAGGGCCTCCACCGCATCAGCGTCCGACAGGTTGCACGGCACCACATGGGCCCGCTCATTCAGCGCAGCCGCCAATGCCTCCAACGGCTCAACCCGCGTGCCGGAAAGCGCAACCGTTGCGCCTGCCCCATGCAAGGCCGTGGCAATCGCCCCGCCAATGCCACCCGAAGCGCCCGTAATCAGCGCGCGTTTTCCTGTTAAATCAAACATTATGCCTCACCTTTCATATGTTCCAAAACTGCGGCAACGTCATCCGGTGCCCCTACAGCCTTGGTTGTCACCTCTTTGGCAATCCGGCGGACCATGCCGCATAGGGCTTTGCCTGCACCGATCTCCCAAATCTCGTCAACACCCTGCGCGGCCATATAGCCCACAGATTCGCGCCAGCGCACCGATCCCGTCACCTGCTCGACCAGCAATTCGCGGATCATATCAGGATCAGACACCGCCTCGGCCCGTACATTGGCCACCAGTGGCACGCTTGGCGTGTTGATCGTCACATCCGCCAGCGCCTGTGCCATCACATCAGCTGCAGGCTGCATCAAAGAACAATGAAACGGCGCTGACACCGGCAGTAACATCGCCCGCCGCGCGCCACGCGCCTTTGCAATCTCGCAGGCTCGCTCGACGGCCGCCTTATGGCCCGACACCACAACTTGGCCCGGATCATTGTCATTGGCCGCTTGGCAGACCTCGCCCTGCGCCGCCTCGGCAGCGACCTCTTGCACAGCGGCAAAATCCAGCCCCAACAAAGCCGCCATCGCGCCAATCCCAACAGGCACAGCCTCTTGCATGGCCGTCCCACGTGTGCGCAACAGCCGCGCCGTGTCTGCAATCGAAATCGCACCAACAGCCGCCAACGCCGAATATTCCCCAAGCGAATGCCCCGCCACATAGGCCGCATCCGTCACCGCAACACCTTCGGCTTCCAATGCCCGCAACGCTGCAATCGAATTCGCCATCAACGCAGGCTGCGCATTGGCGGTCAGGGTCAACACTTCTTGCTCGCCCTCCCAGATCAAAGCGCTCAGGCTTTCGCCCAGCGCCTCATCGACCTCATCAAATACAGCTTGCGCGGCCGGATATGCAGCCGCCATATCGCGCCCCATCCCAATGGTCTGCGCCCCTTGTCCCGGAAATACAAATGCTCGGCTCATTGGCCACTCTCCTATTGTGTTAAGCTTTTTAACAGCAAATACCCCGCCTTTATCCCATACGCAATCTCTCGCGGCACTGTTGCTAGGGCATTGCCGATTTCCCGCGCATTTTCACGACGTCGCGCCCTCCCAAAAGGTGAAACTATTGAGGAAAACCTACATATGTGTTATCCTGTGATCGTTGAAGTAACCTTTTAGAGGGGACAGCAATGCGCAGACTAGCAAGACTTATTCTCATTGCCGCCACGAACATTGCGCCGGCCTTTGCCGAAGGTGATACGACCGCGGCAAAGAACGCGCCCTGTCATGGCACTGTATCGGATCCCACGGGTTGACCGGAAATGACCGGTCGTCACCAGAGACAAGCGACGCCTATATTTCGGTGCCCATCCTGACCGGGCAACCCGCCAGCTATTTGGCCAGAACCTTAAAACAGTATAAATCGCGCGAGCGTGTGAATGATCACGAAATGTCGATGATGTCGGAACGGGCGAGTTATCTAAGCGATCAAGACATCGAAGACATCTAAGCCTATTTTTCTGCCCAAAAAAGGTACTGATCCCGTCGTATGAGCCGACCAAACCTGTCCAGCCCGAACATTTGCGCACATAAGACCTGCATTGACAGCGACTTTACCCATTATTGGTGCCCTGATATGCTATTCATAGCAAAAATCAGGAGCATGGCAGGAGCATGGTATGTCGATATCCAACACAAAAACCCATTACGGCAGCGTCACCAAGACCTTTCACTGGCTGACGGCCCTCTTGATCTTCACAGCCTTTCCACTGGGTATCATCGCCAGCGACGCGCCATTTACCAATGGCGACGAGATCGCACAAAAGGCTTGGCTGTTCTCGCTGCATAAAACCGTTGGCGTGACGATCTTCTTTGTGGCACTGGCGCGTATCCTGTGGGCTATCACCCAAACCAAACCGCAAGCCCTGCACCCTGACAACAAACCCGAAACCTTTGCCGCTGAAGCCGTCCACTGGCTGCTCTACCTCTCGCTGGTAATTGTGCCGCTCTCGGGCTGGCTGCACCATGCTGCCAGCACCGGCTTTGCGCCGATCCTGTGGCCCTTGGGGCAATCCCTGCCCTTGGTGCCAAAATCCGAAACCATTTCCGCGTTTTTCTCGGGTGGCCACTTTGTGTTCACCAAACTGCTGATGGTCTCGCTTGTGCTGCATGTTGCTGGCGCGCTGAAACACCGCATCATCGACCGCGACAAAACCTTGCAACGCATGTTGCCCGGCACGCCCACAGTCGCCGCTCTGCCCCCACAGCCCCACAGCCGCCTGCCCATGTTGGCCGCCACCGCCGTCTACCTCGCCGCGATGACACTTGGCGCGTGGATTGGCCTTGCTGAACACGAAGACCATGACCCCGCTGGCGATCAGACCCAACTGACCGCTGTGGCCAGCGACTGGATGGTCACTGAGGGCAGCATCGCCATCACTGTCAGCCAGTTTGGCAATGACATCACGGGTGATTTCTCGGATTGGACCGCTGCCATCAGCTTTGATCCAGATACCGGCACCGGCACGGCCAAGGTTAACATCAACATCGCCAGCCTGACGTTGGGCTCGCTCAGCGGCCAGGCTCTTGGCGCAGATTTCCTTGATTCCGCGACCCACCCCACGGCCATTTTTAGCGGTGAAATCATCCCGGTAGGCGACGATTTCACCACCACAGGCCCGCTCACCATAAAAGGCAATGCACAGACCATCACCCTGCCCTTTACCCTGAAAATTACCGACAACACCGCGGTGATGAACGGAAAATTAACATTGGATCGGTTGGATTTCGGCATCGGCGCCAATATGCCCACCGAGGAATCACTGAAATTTCCCGTCACTGTCAGTATCGCCCTAACGGCAACCCGCAGCCAATGACACCAACATAAAAGGCGTAGATGGCAGCCGATTTGACAAACCAAAGCCCTAACACGGCCTGAGCTACGATCAGTCTAGACCGAGGTGCATCTAAATGATGCTCGCCCTTTGAGGAGGCCCATACGTATTTCGTTGCCGCCAACGACAATGCTGCGCCGGTTTGGGTGCATAATTGTAGCGGTCCCATTCGCGGAACAGGTGCACGAATACTCGCCCCAGAGGTTTCCGATCTAAAGCTGATTCACCCGAGAAAATCAGGTTCAGACTTAGATGGATTGAAGGCCAAATATGCCAATTTTTCAGATGATGACCTTGTTGACAATCTGTTGAAGAGCACCAATAATCCCATTCAGGTCGCCGGTGATGGGCGTATTTTCAAGGGTAATGATCGAGTACAGGAGTTGATGCGTCGCGGTATCAATATAGCGGATACAATAATTCCAAACCTTCAGGGACGGCATCTTTATGTGCCGCATAAACCATGGCCAGACGTCTTAGATTAGATAGCCTCACAAAAAATGAAGCTATACAGTTTTTCATGTGTCTTCAGGGCCAAATTGTAATGGATCACCTTTATCATTGGGATGAGAGATATCACCACAGTGATAAGTACCGTGATACCTATTATAATTTTCAACGCCTTTACGAGCTTTTGGCAGGGGAGGTTCTTTGGTGGTTTGATGAGAGTCAGGTAAAGAGATTGCCGATAGATCTCGAAGAGCTGGAAGAGCTATACGCAAAGATAGTTGGCCGAGAATTAGCCAAAGAGCGCATATTGAGAGCATTTGAAAACAGCGGAATTGGTCACGTCCCAGTTTAGTTGTTTGCAACCTTCCTGTTGAAGTTAAGTATCCCATAGCTGAGGACCATTTTCCACTATCCAGCTTCCGAACTAGGCTGTATATCTAGCCGGATTGGCTTGCCGTCACCTAAGCCGCTATGGGAACGAAAAGGTGTATCTTAAAGAGAGCGAGGAGAGCCAAGTATTCTCAAGCGTATTTCTCCGAAACTAACTGCTCAGTTAGAGACTGAACGTAAAACCCCAACAATCACCGACTTAGGCTGCTGTTCAACCCTCTGACCTTGCTCTCGTCTCAACGTCACAATGAATTTCATCTCGGAAATCTCTGCAGGATTCCCCTCCGTCCCCATTTTCCAAACTGACCACCAACCGAACCGATTACCTGCATTACGACCAGCTTGGCTCGGTCATTGGCATGACAAATCCAACCGGTGACAACGCCGAACGTCGCACCTATCTGGCCTTCGGTCTGTCATCCTTTGTACGCCAGTTCGATCCAACTCTCAGCGAGGAGGCCAAAGGTTTCATCGGCGAGCGCTATGACGCCGACGCGGGTCTGCAATTCCTGAATGCACGCTACTATGACCCCGAGCTGGGGCTGTTTATCCAGCCGGATTGGTTTGCGGTTACTGAGGCGGGGGTCGGCACCAACAGGTATGCCTAACCTGACGGTTGTCTCGCGCTGGAATTGCTTAAGGCCACCGCAATTTTCGCGAGACCGGAGCAAACCGCGCCACCCACAATACATGCGCCAACGATTGTTCCAGTAAACAAAATGATTGTGCCGGGGTCCATGTCTATTCTCCTTACAATTTATGGATCAGGTATAACGAGGCACGACCAACGTATAAATGGTTTCGGAATCTATCCGCAAAACAGATTTAGATCGCGAATTGCGTGTTTCCGACGTGGAACCTATCAGTGTTCCCCGGTCACAAACCTACCTTTCGATGTTTGCGCAGGTTCATAATCTTGCAGGGATGTAACAAAACAAAAAGGCCGCCCAAATCACTGGTGCGGCCTTCTCGTATTTCTCAATTCTCTTGATCACTCTGCCTTGGCGGCCTCGATCGAGATCATCACATTCACCTCATCACCAACGTAGGGTGCGAATTCTCCAACACCAAAGTCACTGCGCAACAGTTTTGCTGTCGCGTTAAATCCTAGCCAGGGCTTGCCAGCCATCGGGTGGTCACCGCTTTGGTTTAGTACAGCGTCCAGTACCACCGATTTGCTCACACCATTGATGCTCAGATCACCCGTGATCATCGCCGTGGTGTCGCCCGTCACCTCGATACCTGTCGAGGTAAAGCTGACCATGCTGTCGTCCGTAGCATTAAAAAAATCCGGCGCCATGAAGTGCTCAAACCGCTCTTCCCAACCCGTCAACATGGACTTCAACGGCATCGAAACCGCAACGCTTGAGGTTGCAGGTGCGTCGGCATCAAACATGATCTCGCCTTCAAAGCCCGAGAACATCCCGTAGGTGGTTGAGAACCCAAGGTGGTTGTAAGAGAACACAATCTGACTGTGGCTGGCGTCTAGGTTGTATTTTTCAGGGGCGGCAAAGGCGGATGTCGCCATCGCTGCGCCTATTGCTGCGGCAAGGAAGGTCTTTTTCATCTGTCGTCTCCGTTTGACTGTTTACAAAGGGAGAAATTACATCGCAGGTCCTTATCAGTGCAATATGATATGGTTCAACAACTTGTGTTCATAAATGAACAGCAGCAATTCGTGTTCCATAGATCCCTCTAACAACTTGCACTTAAGCCAGATCAGATTATACGGCAGCCGTGTTTGCAACCAAACCTTTAGCGCCCTCAATCCGAAACCCACGGTTCGCTTTACTATGCTTTTCAGCCTTCAGACCCAAAATATCGCGCCCCAAACGGGCATGCAACCGCGTCAGGTTGTCCTCATAGTCGCTGGCAATCTCTACCAATTGTGAAGAGGCATCCAAACGCAACATCAAACGCGCTTTGGCCTCTTCCCCGGCAGTGCGGTCAATGTAAACCGCGTCAATGTCTTCAAACTTGATCCGGTTTTGAATCCGTGCTGTGCCACGATTGTTGCGCAAAACCTCACGCAGCTCCATTGCCGCCAGATCAACTTGAACCTCATAATTGGTTCCATGCGACGCAAACCAGACCAGCGCCATGCCAAACACGGCCATTACACTGGAAACACCCAATTTGAATCCTAAAACCTCGCTTGTCACCATTGACCCTGGCAAAGTCCAAAACCCAAAGGCCGCGATCAACAAAGAAACACCCATAAATGCCGAAAACCACTGTAAAATGATGGCAATCGAACGGTCACATTCTCGGCAACGGATGATGTACCCCCAATAGGTTTCAATACTACTGGCCAAAGGGGCATCGTCGTCTGCAATGGCGAACTCTACGTTGTCTGATATCACGTTCATGTTGTCTCTCTCATCTGCGTTCTTTCGTTAACCTTGCCAATTGATCGTGACGAAACTTGGGCATAGGTGGTTCATTTTGACGACGGCACCACCCTAGGGTCGAAAACTGGGCAAAGGCCGCTTGGCGGCTTAACCCTTCGCAATCAGCAAAGAGCCTTGCATCACAGGCAAAGCGTTGTATAAGGCGGCTTCCTTTGTCGCATTTTTGCAAACCAGCGTAGTCTCTCGTGGGCGGGTCGCGGCAAGGTAGGACCGGCACTTTGAAATGCGCTTAAAGTATAGAATTGGAGCATACATGCCGCTATATGAGCATGTCGTAATTGCGCGTCAGGATCTGTCCAACACGCAAGCCGAAGGCCTCATCGAACATTTTGGTGCCGTCCTTGCCGACAACGAAGGCAAACTCGTAGATCACGAGTATTGGGGCATCAAAACAATGGCCTACAAAATCAACAAAAACCGCAAAGGCCACTACGCATTTATGCGTTCTGACGCCCCAGCAGCAGCCGTTCAGGAAATGGAACGTCTGATGCGTTTGCATGATGACGTGATGCGCGTTCTGACCATCAAGGTTGACGAGCACGCTGAACTTCCAAGCGTTCAAATGCAAAAACGCGAAGAGCGTGGCGACCGTCGCCCGCGTCGTTGATTTTAGCCAAAGAAAGGTCCTAACCCATGGCATCTAAACCATTTTTCCGTCGCCGCAAGGTCTGCCCATTCTCGGGC
>DEIK01000092.1:0-2872 GCA_002352425.1 Rhodobacteraceae bacterium UBA2776 | reverse complement strand
CATCACCGCCGTTTCGGCCAAGAAGCAACGTGAACTTGCCCGCGCCATCAAACGCGCGCGCTTTCTCGCCCTGCTTCCTTACGCCGTGAAATAAGGAGCTAAGCACATGCAAGTAATCCTAATGGAACGCGTGGCCAAATTGGGCCAAATGGGCGAAGTCGTCGCTGTTAAAGAAGGTTACGCACGTAATTTTCTGCTGCCACAAGGCAAAGCAATGCGCGCCTCAGCGGCCAACATCGCACACTTTGAAACGCAAAAAGCGCAACTCGAAGCCCGCAACCTGGAAACCAAGGGTGAGGCCGAAAAACTGGCTGAAACTCTGAACGGTCAACAGTTTGTTGTGATTCGTACAGCCTCCGACGCTGGTTCGCTTTACGGCTCTGTCACCATCCGTGACGCGGCCGATGCAGCCACAGCCGACGGCTTCTCTGTTGATCGTAAACAGGTTGTTTTGACAGCGCCAATCAAAGAGTTAGGCCTGCACACAGTTCTCGTGCGTCTCCACCCTGAGGTTGAAGCGTCGATCGAACTGAACGTGGCGCGCTCTGCTGAAGAAGCCCAACTGCAAGCCGCTGGTAAATCAATCGCCGAACTGGCCGCCGAGGCAGAAGCCGAAGCCGAGTTCGAGATTGCGGAACTGTTCGACGATATCGGCGCTGCGGCTTCTGAGGACGACGATCTGGTTGCGGCACCTGACGCTGATGAAGCGCCAACTGAAGAAGCATCCGAGGAAGACGTAAAAGCCTAACGGCGCCTCTTTCCACGAAAATCAAAGCCGCGTCTGGTTCACGCCAGACGCGGCTTTTTGCATTCTATCTGGCCGCCTCAATACGCTCCGCAGCCTCGGTGACGCTTAAATCTGGCGGGGTCTCGCCCGCGGGAAAGGTCAGACGGACGCCCCTTACCCCCGTTATGCGTTTTTTGCCCTTAAACGGACCACGCAACAGTGCAACAGCCGTTTGCCCATTACGCCACTCAAATGCAAGCCCATAGCGCGCTTGAACCTTGGGCATCTCAACCTTCAAGCGCCCCGCTATTTCCAGAAATCCGCGCGTGTTTTCCTGCCAACGCGCCTTCAGTGCCGTAAAAATGCCGACGCCCACGGCCACCACACGGGGTTCAGCAACCCGTCAAACGGCCCCCCCCTTGATCCGGATCAAAAGCCGCCCCCGCAACGCCGCACAGAAAACCAACCAAGCCCATTGCACCAATCCGGTCATAGAGCAACTGCCCCGCATTGCCCTTGGAAGCCTCGTCACACAGCGCGTAGCCTCGTTCCAGCACCATCACCGCATATCCTGCCTCAGCCAACCGCAAAGCACTAATCAAGCCGACAACACCCGCCCCGATCACAATCGCTGTTTTTTACATGCTCCATGTCGCCAACTTAGGCGCACTGCAACATTTCACAACAAAAAAGGGGGCCGCCCTAAAGGCAGCCCCCAATCCAATGCCCTACTGAAAAGGCTTATTCTTTTTCAAGCGCCTCAAGAGCGATTTCCAACTCGTCTTTGGTCACTTCTTTTTCCGTCACAGCCACCAGTTCAAACGCATAGTCCACAACCTTTTCTTCAAAGATCGGCGCGCGCATTTGCTGCTGCATTTGCTGGTTTTGCTGAACAAACTCGAAATACTCCCGCTCTTGTCCAGGATACTGACGGGCTTGGTTCATAATCGCTTGCGTCATTTCAGCGTCGGTCACTTCGACCTCGGCTTGCTGGCCCATTTCAGCCAACAACAGACCCAATTTCACGCGACGTTCAGCCAGCTTCTTGTGCTCGTCTGTGGTCTCGATTTCGGGGTGATCATGACCCTCAACATCTGGGTTTTCCTCATGCCACAGCTGGTGGGCAATTTGCCCTGCTTCGGCCTCAACCAAGGATGGCGGCAATTCAAACTTAACCGTCTTGTCCAATTCATCCAACAAGGTGCGCTTCATCAACGCGCGGGCTGCCCCACCGTATTCCGCCGTCAGACGTTCTGAAACCTGACCCTTAAGGTCTGCCAGATCTTCGGCTCCAAATTGCTTGGCCATCTCGTCGTTGATTTCCGCAGCGGCTGGCGCTTTAACGGCTTTGACCTTACAGGCGAAAACAGCTTCTTTACCGGCCAGATGTTCGGCCTGGTACTCGGCTGGGAAGGTCACTTTAACGTCCAACTCGTCGCCAGCTTTGGCGCCAACCAACTGTTCCTCAAAACCCGGGATGAAGGAATTGGAACCCAACACCAGCGGGTAATCTTCGGCCGTGCCACCTTCAAACAATTCACCATCCACGGAGCCCGCGAAATCAAATGTCATCTGGTCGCCGTCTTTGGCTTTGGAACCGGCTTTGCGGTCTTCAAAGTTCTGCGCCGTCTCGGACAGGCTTTTCAGCGCCTCGTCAACATCGGCGTCGGCTGGTTTCACAACCAATTTCTCCAACTTGACGCTTTTCAGGTCTGGCTGCTCAATTGGGGGCAATGCTTCATAAGACATCTCGACAGCGATATCATCGCCCTCTTTCCAGTCTTCATTTACCATTTTAACTTCTGGCTGCATGGCAGGACGTTCGCCGCTGTCTTCAAAATGCTTGGCCATCGCGTTATCAACGGACTCCTGCATCGCTTCGCCCATAACTTTTTGGCCGAACTGCTTTTTCATCATCGCCATCGGAACTTTGCCTTTGCGAAAGCCTTTCATTTCGACTTCTGGCTGAGCTTCTTTCAGCTTTTCGTTGACTGTCGCTTCCAGCTCGTCGGCTGTGATGGTGATCGAATAGGCGCGCTTCAGGCCTTCGTTCAGGGTCTCTTTGACCTGCATGGCAGTGGTCCTTCATAACAAAATGGGCCGCGCAAATTGCACGGCGGGAATAGATCACGCTTCTTCTAGTGG
>DEIK01000112.1 GCA_002352425.1 Rhodobacteraceae bacterium UBA2776 | reverse complement strand
TGTGGTTGATTCCAACTGTAACCCAGATGGCATCGACTACATCATCCCGGGCAACGATGACGCGGCGCGTGCGATTGCGCTATATACTGATCTGGTGGCCCGTGCGGCGCTGGACGGCATGACCGCCCAAATGGGCGCGGCTGGTATCGATCTGGGCGCAATGGACGAGGCGCCGGTTGAAGAAGCGGTTGCCGAAGAAGCCCCGGCAAAAGAGGAAAAGGCAAAAGCAAAACCTGCTAAAGCCAAGAAAGCTCCTGCCAAGGCTAAAAAAGCTCCTGCTAAAGTGGAGGAGGCTAAAGCTGAAGAGGCACCAGCCGAAGCTGAAGCACCAAAGGAAGAAGCCGCAAAAGGCTAATTCTTTCGCGTTAAAGACAAGATCGGGTGCGGCATCGGTTGCGCCCGCATCCCTAACATTCATTTCAGGAGATCCATGATGGCGATTACAGCTGCAATGGTAAAAGAACTGCGTGACAGCACAGGTGCTGGCATGATGGACGCGAAAAAAGCGCTCGTTGAAAACGATGGCGACATGGAAGCCGCCGTTGATTGGCTGCGCACCAAGGGCCTGGCTAAGGCCGCTAAAAAATCGGGTCGCACCGCGGCTGAGGGTCTGGTTGCTGTCAGCGTTGCTGGTGGCAAAGGGGTTGCTGTTGAGGTGAACTCGGAAACCGACTTTGTTGGCAAAAACGCAGACTTCCAAGAAATGGTTGGCGGCATTGCGACCGTTGCCTTGGGTGTTGACGATATTGACGCGTTGAACGCGGCTGATATGGGCGGCAAATCGGTTGCCGAGGTTGTGACCGATAAGGTTGCTGTGATTGGCGAAAACATGTCGGTGCGCCGTATGACTGTGCTGAAGGGCGATCAGGTTGTGTCTTATGTGCATAACGCTGTCACTGACGGCATGGGTAAAATCGGTGTGCTGGTTGCGCTTAAGGGCGACAACGAAGCGTTCGGTCGTCAAGTTGCGATGCACATTGCGGCGGTGAACCCGGCGTCCTTGGGCGAAGCGGATCTGGATGCCTCGCTGGTTGAGCGCGAAAAAGCCGTTTTGACTGAGCAAGCACGTGAATCAGGCAAGCCCGAGCAAGTCATTGAGAAGATGATCGTCGGCCGGATGAAAAAATTCCTGTCCGAAGTCACGCTTTTGGGCCAGTCTTTTGTTGTGAACCCTGACTTGACCGTTGCTGCTGCGGCCACCGAAGCCGGTGTTGAAATCACTGGTTTCGCGCGTCTTGAAGTGGGCGAAGGCATTGAAAAAGTCGAAGAAGATTTCGCAGCTGAAGTTGCGAAAATGAACAGCTAAGCTGTTTCCGACTCAAATAGACGGCCCTTGCGATCTATCGTAGGGGCCGTTTTTGATTCTAGCCTGCTGTTTTGGGGCCAAATGTAAAAACGGTGCAGTCCGGGCAGGACCACACCGTTTTATTTTTGCGCCACTCCAAATGGGGATGAGGACAGGGCGCAGATATTAGGTGTCGGTCAGGCGAAGGATTATTCTCCTCCTGACCAACTCCGGTTTCCCGGACAAACCTGCTAGCCATGTAATCACATGGGATCAGATCTGAAGTTCCCTGGCAAAAAAGCCACCACTCACGGAACCTGTTTAATCTGCACCTTAACGTAACGTAAGGAAAGTAAGGGATTCCATACCTGCCGAAAAAGACAGGTTTTTAGGGGGTTAGCCCTCTAAAACGAAGATTTGGTTCTGGAATGAGGCCTTGAGAACCGCTTGAGCCGTGGTTTCAACGTCCAGTGCTTCGCGGGCAAGGCGCAAATGTTTTTCGACGGTTGCCGAGGTCAGCCCCATAATCACGGCGATATCCTGCATGGTTTTGCCATCGCCAACCCACTCCAAAACTTCGCGTTGGCGATGGGTCAGCGGTTTGCGCGTACCAGCGTGGGGCAGGGAGATGATCTTGAGGTGCGCAACATTGCTGATCACCAAAATTTCCTGGCCGTGCTTTTCCCAAATTTCGTCCACTTGGGTTTGCGACACGCCTTTTTTACCGGTCAGGGCGATTGCCCCTTTGGTTCGGATGGTGCTTGATTTGAAACTGATGGTATAGCCGGCGGTGACGCCGCTGCCATGGTTCAGCGCCAATACCTTGCGCTCGGATTCTGTAAAGGCATCATCGCTTCCGACCATGCCATCCATCCAGCTCCAGCTGCAGGCGCCGGTGTTTTCGATGGACCAACGCATCATCGGGGCATGGATGAACAACCCGCTTGTGACATATTTATCAACGAATTCAGTGTCATGGTTGGTCAGGATCAAGGAATCCTGCATGTCGCCCAAGGATTGGCCGGATTTGAACCGGGTCAAGCCATAAAGCAACCGATCAAAGCCGAATTCCGCCATGACCTCGGTGTAGATATTCCACAATTCATCAACTGTTTCGGCATCACATATGCGTTCAAGCGAGGCAAATGTCATGTTGATTGCCCTAAATAGGACAGCATGGCGTCGATCGCCAGATCATAGCCTTTGGGGCCAAACCCACAGATTTGCCCGACGGCTACGGGAGCAATGAACGACTTGTGGCGGAACTCTTCGCGGGCGTGGATGTTGGACAGATGCAGCTCGACACAGGGGATGCTCACCGATGAAATTGCGTCCATCAACGCCACAGAGGTATGCGTATAGGCGCCCGCATTCAGCACAATTCCATCATGAACGTCACGTGCGGCGTGAATGGCTTCGACCAATTCGCCCTCGTGGTTGGATTGCAAACAGGTCACGTTGCAGCCACAGGCTTTGGCTTTGGTCAAGCACATGGTTTCGATCGCCGCCAAAGTGGTGTCGCCATAGACTTCGGTTTGCCGGGTGCCAAGCAAGTTAAGGTTTGGCCCGTTCAGGATAAGGAGTGATTGCATTTTTTGCCCTTGAGTGTTGCACCATTCTAGGAAATGTGACGGGCGCAAGCAAGCCATTGTATTTCACGGGTGTTTTGCGGGGTGCGTGTTTGGCTTGGGTTGGTTTGGGGGTCTTGTGGGCAGGTCGCTGTACTGGGCTGGACAGCGTTCGATTTTTGGATGAGGAACGTGACGTATCAGCTTGAAATCAAATAAAACCCTGCAAGTATTTATCCAATCCAATGTTCGCGGCGTTGTTCTTTGCTGCGGTTGTGATCCACTGCGTTAGATTTGGCCGTCGTGATCGCAATCTCTGTTGGGGGATGCAGAATGGCATTGTGAGACGTGGCTGTAGCTGGGCTGGTTGGAATATAGCGCAAAGTCCCAGTATATAACGTTTTGTGGCAGCTTGGGGTACCTGCAATGTTAACATAATACTGATTATGCGTAATATACCAT
>DEIK01000120.1:97158-97576 GCA_002352425.1 Rhodobacteraceae bacterium UBA2776 | reverse complement strand
GCCGCGATCACGTCCAGACCGGAGTTGTTGATCAGCGCTTTGCCCTCTTCCACTTTGGTGCCTTCCAGACGCACAACAAGTGGCACTTTTAGGCCAACTTGTTTGACCGCAGAAATCACACCCTCGGCGATCACATCGCAGCGCATGATGCCACCAAAGATGTTGACCAAAATGCCTTTGACGTTGGGATCAGAGGTGATGATTTTGAACGCTTCGGTCACCTTTTCAGTGGTCGCGCCGCCGCCGACATCCAAGAAGTTGGCAGGGGAGGAGCCGTAGAGTTTGATGATGTCCATTGTCGCCATCGCCAAACCGGCGCCGTTGACCATGCAGCCAATTTCGCCATCCAGCGCGATGTAGTTCAGATCGAACTTGGACGCGGCCAATTCTTTGGCATCTTCTTCGGTTTCGTCCCGCA
>DEIK01000120.1:45211-97078 GCA_002352425.1 Rhodobacteraceae bacterium UBA2776 | reverse complement strand
ATTTCCAGCATCTCGGCGTCTTTTTCAATGAAAAGTTTGTAAAGAATGCCCATCAAGCCAACACACTGTTTGACTTGCTTGCCCTCTAGACCCAACGCGAATGCGATGCGGCGGCCGTGAAAACCTTGGTACCCCGTGGCTGGATCAACCGAGAATGACAGGATTTTTTCTGGCGTTGCTGCGGCGACTTCTTCGATGTCCATGCCACCCTCGGTCGAGCAGACGAAAGACACGCTGGACGTGGCGCGATCAACCAGCAGCGCGAGATAGAATTCCGACGCAATCGCAGCGCCATCCTCAATGTAGATGCGGTTGACTTGTTTGCCGATAGGACCGGTTTGATGCGTGACCAGCGTGCGGCCCAGCATCTTCTTGGCTTCCTCGGCGGCCTCGGACACGGATTTGGTGATACGTACACCGCCAGCATCGCCAGCGTCGGCCTCTTTGAAAGAGCCCTTACCGCGGCCACCGGCATGGATTTGTGCCTTAACGACCCAGACCGGACCGTCCAGCGCACCTGCGGCTGTTTTGGCGTCTTCGGCCTTTAGAACGGCGCGGCCATCTGAAACTGGTGCGCCATAAGCGCGGAGAAGTTCTTTGGCTTGGTATTCATGAATGTTCACTGATCTGTCCCATCATTGTCTAATGTTCCCAACCAGTAAGCATGAAGCAAAGGGGTAAAGAAACGGTTTTTCGCAGTTTTGCGCAGAATGGGCCGGATTTTTTGCCTTTGTGATCACACTTATTGGGCGTGTGATCACAAAATCAAGAGATGATTCGTTTTTGCTTCCTTGGATCAGTTGAAAAGGAGTGAGAACAACATCATATCGCTGCCGGTCATATCTTCGAATTGGTTGATGCTGTCGGCCGTGATGATGGGGCCACGCTCCAGATAGGGCAATAAACCATGGCCCTGTATCCAAGTGACGATGTCAAAAACCGGTGGGTCTGTGAACAGTTTTTGCAGGTTCACACCACCGGCCCCGCCCATGCGCCAATAGGGGATAAGCAATTCGCCGTTCAACATGGCTTCAACATCATCCAGAACGACCTGCCACGCCATACCTGTCGCGGGGTGTAATTCGAACCCAAGGGCTGCGGTTTGGCTGGGGTTGGGGATCCATTCATTGACGTTGTCAGTTTCGGCCTCGATCCCCGTCCAGAACGTCTTGTTTTCCGCAATCATGCTTAGCAGATGTGCGTGCGCCGCACGGGTGCGGGTCGCATCCGGTTGTTGGTTCAGGGAACCGTATGCCATTGCAAATTGATCAATCCATTGGGTCTCGTTTGGACTGACAAAGCCTGAGCGCACCAAGGGGCCGCCGCGCAAATCTTCCATTTTTTGCACGGCATTCATCACCGAGGAAATCGCCTCGGTCGGGTCAAACGCAACCACCAGTTCACCCGCCGCAGACAGCAGGTGGGTATAGGCCGTCAGCCATGCCACGTCGGGGGTGTCAAAACGGATGTCCATCGGTGGCAGACCCTCGGCATCGCCAAGGTCGGCGCCCCCCATCAAGGTGATAGTGCCGACCTCGACAATACCTTCGCCAAGGTCGCGTTTGTTGTTCATATTGATGTCGAACCACAGATCAGCAAGGTTGACGTTGAGTGCGACATTCGCCCCGTCTGGGACCTGCGCCAAGGCGGCGCGGCTGGCATCCATATCGGCGAGCAATTCGGTGAAGAGACCTGCAATAAGGTCGGCCTTAAAAGGTTTTGCCTCTGGGTTTGGCGGTACGGGCAGGCGCATCACAGGGATGTCCAAATCATCCAGGGCAGCGTTGTATTCCCAGCGAACTTGCAAGGTTTTTTCGATCCCGCGTAAAAAGTGCAGCGCACCAAGCGCGAAGTGATCCGAGGGGGATTTGTCGGGCAGGGCGCTAAATTGTGCAGTGGCCTGCGCCAAGCTGTCGGTGCCAAGATCGGCACTGGACTGGGCAAAGAGCGGCGTTGCGAGAAGGGTGGTGGCGAGTGTAAGCGCTAAGCGCATGGAATTACTCCTGATAAAACAAAAGGCACCCCACCAAAATGGGATGCCTTTTTCCGAATTACAAGTCAGGAATACCCTAGCCGAGGGAAGGATCAATCGCTTTACAGGCTTCAACCAAGCCTTTGACCGCCTCCACAGAGCTGTCGAACATTTTCTGCTCGTCTTTGGATAGATCAATGTCGATCACGCGCTCGATGCCGCCAGCCCCAATGATGGTCGGCACGCCAACGTAAAACCCGTCAAGCCCAAGAGCGCCGTCAACATAGGCCGCACATGGCAGCACGCGTTTTTGGTCTTTCAGATAGGCTTCGGCCATTTCAATCGCGGAAGTAGCGGGCGCGTAGAAAGCGGAGCCAGTTTTCAGCAGGCCAACGATTTCAGCGCCGCCATCACGGGTGCGCTGTACGATTGCATCCATTTTTTCCTGTGTGGTCCAGCCCATTTTCACCATGTCAGGCAGCGGGATGCCGCCAACGGTGGAGTAACGTGTCAACGGCACCATAGTGTCGCCGTGGCCGCCCAGAACGAAGGCAGTGACGTCGCGCATCGAGACGCCAAATTCCAGTGACAGGAAGTGACGGAAACGGGCGCTGTCCAAAACGCCAGCCATGCCGCAGACTTTTTCGTGGGGCAGGCCGGAAAATTCGCGCAGAGCCCAAACCATGGCGTCCAGCGGGTTGGTGATGCAAATCACAAACGCATTAGGCGCGTGCTTGGCGATGCCTTCGCCAACGGATTTCATAACTTTCAGGTTGATGCCCAGCAGATCATCACGGCTCATGCCGGGTTTGCGGGCCACACCAGCGGTCACGATGCACACATCGGCGTCGGCGATGTCGGCGTAATCGGTGGTGCCTTTCATGGTGGCGTCAAAGCCCTCGGATGGGCCCGCTTCGGCGATGTCGAGGGACTTGCCCTGTGGCACACCGTCGGCGATGTCGAACATGACGACGTCGCCGAGTTCTTTCATTGCTGCGAGGTGGGCAAGTGTGCCGCCGATTTGTCCGGCGCCGATTAGGGCAATTTTTGCTCTGGCCATTGTGTGATCTCCTGATCCGATAATTTCGCTGTTTGACTATCTATTCCTGAACCTGCGCGCAAGGCATTTGAACAGGCATTCGGGATCGCGTCAAATCGGGGAGTTTGAATGTGAGCGGTATCATGGACACCTGCGCGCCCATCGCAGGTGCCCAAGTGGTTTGACAGGTATTCTTAAGCGTCAGATTCGCTTTCAGGAATTAGGCGGTCAGCCAGTTCCTCAAAGGCTTGGCCCGAGGCCACAAGGCAGGTTCGTCCATCTGACGTGGTTACCGTGATGGTCCATGTGCCAGTCTCATTCGATGCGAAAACCTCGATCACGGCATTGTTGGCAGCCAGCCCCATGCTTTGACGGGTCTCGCCGTAGGCCTGGGCCAAGCGGGTGACGACGGCCTCGCGCTGGGCGCAGTTTGCGCCTTGGCTGAAAGCGAATTGCGTGCTGAGCAGGATTGCACTGATGCCCAGTGATAGTGTTAACAAATTACGGTTCATGTCTTTTACCTTTCCTCGGGTGGCCCTCCTTTTGTTTGTCTAATGTGCGCTAGGAACACCCAAGAAATGGTTAATTTTGGGGGCGTGATGGTTAACGATAGATGAATGCAAGTTTCAGGGATTGCGCTGTGCTGCGCACATCGCCCCAAGCATTTTGCCCCTGCGGGTCAAAATGCCAAGATGCCTTCGATGGAGGTATATGAGCAAAAAAGAAACCGAGGCGACGGCAATAAGGGGTTGCTCAATGGTGCTGAAATGTTGCTTTCTGCGCAAGATTATTACCAAGAGGCAGAATCATGGAACAGCAAGCACGTCCCTATAGATCAGTTTTATACATCCCCGCATCCAAAGCGCGCGCGCTTGAAAAAGCCCGTGGTCTGAAGGTGGATGCGATCATCTTTGATTTAGAAGACGCAGTGGCGGTCGAGGAAAAAGCCGCGGCACGGGATTTGCTGGCGGAGGCGTTAACGCAAGATTACGGCACACGGTTCAAGATTGTGCGCATCAATGCTTTGGACACCGAGTGGGGCGTTGCCGATGCGGCAGCGGTCAGCGGGGCAGATGCGGTTTTGCTGCCTAAGGTGGGCAGTGCGGCTGATGTGGATGCTTTGGCCAAACTGGTTGGTGATGTGCCGATTTGGGCGATGATGGAGACACCGCTGGGTATACTGAATGCGGCCGAAATCGCCGCGCACCCTCAATTGATGGGTATGGTGATGGGCACCAATGATCTGGCCAAGGATCTGAATTGCCGCTTTCGTGCAGACCGTTTGCCTATGATGACCAGCTTGCAGATGTGCCTGTTGGCAGCGCGCTGTCATGGGGTGGTGGCGATTGACGGGGTTTACAACGCCTTCAAGGATGAAGACGGGTTACTGACTGAGTGCGAGCAGGGCCGTGATTTGGGCTTTGACGGCAAAACCCTGATTCACCCGGCCCAATTGGCTGTGACCAACGCGGCCTTTGCCCCGAGTGCGGATGAGGTGGACCTTGCGCGGCGTCAAATCGAGGCCTTTGAGGCGGCTGAAGCCAAAGGCTTGGGCGTGGCTGTCGTGGATGGTAAGATCGTTGAGAACCTGCATATTGTGACGGCGCGGCAAACATTGGCTAAGGCCGATATGATTTCATCACTGGAGGAATAGAATATGGCACTACTAATAGCAGGCGTCGTCCTTTGGGCGGTTGCGCATTTTTTCAAACGGGTGACGCCGGGTTTGCGGGCCTCGATGGGCGACAAGGGCAAGGGGTTGGTCGCGGTGCTGACGCTGGCCTCGGTTGTGATGATGATATTCGGGTACCGGATGGCCGACAGCACGTCGGTGTATACCCCGTTGGCAGGCATGGGTCATGCGAACAACCTGCTGATGGTGTTGTCGCTGTTTATGTTGGGGGCGGGTTCCTCGCGCGGCTGGGTCGCGTCCAAAGTACGCCATCCGATGATGTGGGGCCTGGTGATCTGGGCGGTGGCGCATTTGCTGGTGAATGGGGACAGTGCCTCAGTGGTGTTGTTTGGCGGGTTGGCCGTTTGGGCCTTGATACAAATGCAGCTGGCAAATCGCGGTGATGGGGCGTGGGATCGTCCCGAAGCCGGACCTTTTCCAAAAGACGTAAAGAACGCACTTATTGCGCTGGTTCTATATGCGCTTATCACAGGGGTGCATATTTGGCTGGGCTATAGCCCGTTTCGGGGGACTTACGGATGACGTTATACCGGCTGTTGACCGAAGACGACACGGCAGCGTTTTGTCACAAGGTGTCCGAGGCACTGAGCAAGGGCTGGGTGCTCTATGGCGATCCGACCTATGCCTTTGATCACGCCAATGGGGTGATGCGTTGTGGCCAAGCGGTGATCAAGGATGCCGACGTCGCCTATTCGCCCGAGTTGAAACTAGGAGCGCAGTAAATGAGCAAAACCACCGCAGGACGGTTTTTTGAAGACTACCGGTTGAATGAAGTGATCGAGCATGCGGTGCCACGCACGGTGTCGGGTGGCGAACGGGCGCTGTACCATGCGATGTATCCAGCCCGTCATGCGCTGGCGTCATCGGACGAATTTGCGCGGGCCAGCGGGCTGGCAGCGTCCCCGATGGACGACTTGATCACATTCCACGTGGTGTTTGGCAAAACCGTGCCGGACATTTCGCTGAATGCAGTGGCCAATTTGGGCTATGCCGAGGCGCGGTGGTTAAAGCCCGTCTATGCTGGCGACACGTTGCGATCTTCTAGTCAAGTGATTGGTTTAAAACAAAACTCTAACGGCAAGAACGGTGTCGTTTGGGTGCGCACCACGGGCACCAACCAGCACGGCGAGGCGGTGTTGGAATATGTGCGCTGGGTGATGGTCAAGAAGCGCAATCTGGACGCGCCCGCCCCCGATGTTGTTGTCCCTGAATTGGCCAAGGTTGTGCCGGTAGACCGCGTGAACTTGCCCAAAGGATTGGATTTTACCGACTATGATTTCATCAAGGCGGGCGAAGCACATCGGTTGCAAGATTACACTGTTGGCGAGCAGATAGACCATGTCGATGGCGTGACAATCGAGGAAGCCGAACACATGATCGCGACGCGCCTTTGGCAAAACACCGCCAAGGTGCATTTTGACGCCACAGCACGGCCGGATGGCAAGCGCCTGATGTATGGCGGCCATATCATTTCACTGGCGCGCGCGCTGAGCTTTAACGGGCTGGCCAATGCACAGATGATGGTTGGCATCAATGCAGGTGCCCACGCGAACCCTTGTTTTGCGGGCGACACGGTGCGGGCCTGGTCCGAGGTTCTGGACGTCGCCGAAACCAATGCGCCCGGCGTTGGGTTGATCCGGTTGCGGACCGTGGCCACCAAGGGAACGGCCTTTGAGTTGCGCGGGGAAGATGGGAAATACCTGCCAGACGTGCTGCTGGATCTGGACTATTGGGCAGTGATGCCGCTGTAGGGTGGCGTCACTTCATGTCTAGGTGAATGCCTTGCAATAGGAAATTCAAGACCGCTTCGGGATCTATAAGGGTCAAGACGATTGGGCCAAGGAACAGAACCCAAAAGCCGTAAATGAACGGATTTTTTGCCGTATTCGTGACGAACCGCATCCCGAAATAGAGCACAAGATAATACAGAAACAACAGGCCGCCGGCGACGCTGAACAGCGGCATGAACCCTCCCATCAGCAGTGCGGCGACCGTTGCCGTGGCCAGCACGGTGAGCATGAGAAGGGTGAGTTTTTGCAATGGTATCATGTTCAATCTCAATCATTTTCGCGTTAATACAGTCAACATCTATCGGGGTCGCTGGGCTAAATCAATCCAGGTGCAGTGCTGTTTGCGGTGCTTGACAGTTCTGGCGGGATGCCGATCATGCTGGGTATGAAAAACTGTATTATTTTTTGTCTCGCCTTGTTTATGCCAATCGCGGCGACGGCTGACAGTGACGTGAACAAACAAGTCGATAAGGTTGTCAAGGAAACACTGTCGCAAACCCATCAACAAAACAGTGACAAACAAGACAAGCCTGAAGCCGCGCCGCTGGACGCGCAGCGGTTCGCCTTTGTACGACGAAACCTGATCTCGACGTTTTATCATGAATTGGCCCATGCGCTGATCGACATCATGGAGCTGCCCGTCTTAGGACAAGAGGAAGACGCAGCTGATGTGTTCAGCGTGGTCATGGTGGACCGTCTGTTTAACGGGGACGAGGCGATTGCGATCAACCGTGCCGCAGCGCGTGGTTTCGAAATGGATGCACTCAAGATGCGCCGCAAAGGTCACGAATGGGATTGGGCGGACGAGCACGGCCCCGACATGCAACGCTATTACAACATCGTTTGTCTGACCTATGGCCGCGCAGCCAAACGCCGTGCCGGGTTCGCCGAAAAAATGGGACTGCCACAAGATCGTGCCGAGGCTTGCGAAGATGAATTTGCCTTGGCTAAGAACAGTTGGGATTTGATGATCAAACGCATAGAGGATGCAAAAACCGGAAAACCCATCAGTTTTACAGAAAGCGCCCGATCCTCGCTGCAAATTCACGCGGCCCAAGTGATTGAAGACGAGGTGAAAAGGGTGAACGAGAAATTCAACCTGCCAAGACGTTTGCGGGTCACGGTGAAGCGTTGCGGGCGCGACCGTAATTTTTACGCCTACTATACGTCAGGGCGCGAAAAAATCACGCTCTGTACGGATTACATTGATGATTTGTATCGGGACGCCCCCAATTGAGTCGCGGTGGCGCTGCGGGAAGGTAAATTTGTGATCACAGCACGTCTTGTGTGATCACAAGTCTCTAAAATCGCCATATTAGGGGAAATATTTGCGCTAACATTACGTTAGATCGCGTGACTTGACCGAGGTAAGGCGTTATTCATCATTGATAAGTAGAGCATTGATACGCCGTGCGCTGGCATTTTGTGCCACGCAAAGGCATTTGAACCTGAAAGGGTAGACACGATGGCAACTGAAAATCAGGGGGCAGCCGCAAATCCGGCCAATCGCCCGCTTTCACCCCATTTGCAAATTTACCGTCCGCAGATCACATCCATACTGTCGATTCTGAACCGGATCACCGGCATCGGCATGATCTTGGCCACAGTGCTGATCGCATGGTGGTTTTTGGCAGCAGCCACAGGGGCTGAATATTTCGCGATGGTTGATGGGTTCATGACATCATGGTTCGGGCTTTTGATCCTTGTCGCGTCGCTCTGGGCTTTTTGGTTCCACTTTTTCAACGGATTGCGCCATTTGCGCTGGGATGCCGTCAAAGGCATGGGCATGAAAACAGTGCGTCGTTCGGGTTGGATTGCTGCGGCGATGTCGGTGATTGCCACGGTGCTGTGCATCGTCTTGGCTATGTGAGGGGAATGAAATGTCTTTTATAACTGATCGTAAACGCGTTGACGGGCTGGGGTCATCCCATAGCGGTGTTGGCCACTGGATGTCGCAGCGGGTCACGTCGATTGCCTTGATCCCGCTGTCACTGATGTTTTTGTTCCCGTTCATCCGTGTCCTCGGTGCGGATCATGCGGTGATATTGCAAACCTATGCGCATCCCTATCACGCGCTGGTTGCGGTGATGTTTTTCATCGTGTTGAGCATGCATCTACAACAGGGCCTGCAGGTGGTGATCGAGGATTACATCCACGGTCATCGCAAACGGATCGGTCTTTTGATCGCAAATAAATTGTTTTGGGGCGGCGTCGCTGTGATAGCCGCGTTTGCCATTGCCAAAATTGCCTTTAGTGCTTGAGCCGGAGAAATAACATGGCTGCATATGAATATGAGACCCACGATTACGACGTCATTGTTGTGGGGGCTGGCGGCGCTGGGCTGCGGGCCACTTTGGGCATGGCCGAACAAGGCCTGAAAACCGCCTGTGTATCCAAGGTTTTCCCAACCCGTAGCCATACGGTTGCGGCGCAGGGTGGCATTGCTGCCAGCCTGTCGAATATGGGGCCGGACCACTGGCAATGGCACCTTTACGATACCGTCAAGGGATCGGATTGGTTGGGCGACACGGATGCGATGGAATATCTGGCGCGCGAAGCCCCCAAAGCGGTTTACGAATTGGAACACTACGGCGTGCCATTCTCGCGCACCGAAGAAGGCAAGATTTACCAGCGTCCCTTTGGTGGTCACACCACCGAATTTGGCGAAGGCCCCCCCGTACAGCGCACTTGTGCGGCTGCTGACCGGACCGGCCACGCCATGCTGCACACGCTTTATGGCCAATCGCTAAAACAGGGTGCGGAATTCTATATCGAGTATTTCGCCACTGATCTGATCATGTCCGAAGACGGCCAATGTCAGGGCGTCGTTGCCTGGAAGCTGGATGACGGCACCATGCATGTGTTCAACGCCAAGATGGTTGTGCTGGCCACTGGCGGCTATGGTCGCGCCTTTTTCAGTGCCACATCGGCCCACACTTGCACGGGCGATGGCAACGGTATGGTTGCCCGCCAAGGGCTGCCTTTGCAGGACATGGAATTCGTTCAATTCCACCCAACAGGGATTTATGGTGCTGGTTGCCTGATCACAGAGGGCGCGCGCGGCGAAGGCGGCTATCTGACCAACTCTGAAGGTGAGCGGTTCATGGAGCGCTATGCGCCAACCTACAAGGATCTAGCCAGCCGCGACGTTGTTTCGCGTTGTATGACGATGGAAATCCGTGAAGGACGTGGGGTGGGCCCAAACAAGGACCATATCCATTTGAACTTGAACCACCTTCCGCCAGAAACTTTGGCATTGCGCCTGCCTGGTATTTCCGAGAGCGCACGGATTTTTGCGGGTGTGGATCTAACCAAAGAACCCATTCCAGTGTTGCCGACAGTGCACTATAACATGGGCGGCATTCCGACCAATTACATGGGCGAAGTCTTGAACCCAACCGCCAAAAACCCTGACGCGATTGTGCCGGGTTTGATGGCTGTTGGTGAAGCGGCCAGTGCCTCTGTGCATGGGGCCAATCGTCTTGGCTCGAACTCGTTGATCGATTTGGTTGTGTTTGGCCGTGCTGCCGCCATCAAGGCTGGCGAAATCATTGACCCCAAATCCTCTAATCCAACCCTGAATGCGGCGTCGGTTGATGCTGCATTTGATCGGTTTGATGGGCTGCGCCATGCAAATGGCGGCATTTCCACGGCTGATCTGCGCATGGAAATGCAAACCACCATGCAGGCAGATGCCGCAGTGTTTCGCACAGATAAATCGCTGGCCGAAGGTTGCGATAAAATGACAAAAGTGGCCGCCAAGGTTGATGATTTGAAGGTGACCGATAGATCGTTGGTCTGGAACTCTGATCTGATGGAAACGCTGGAGCTGACCAACCTGATGCCAAACGCGATGGCCACCATCGTCGCCGCCGAGGCCCGCAAGGAAAGCCGTGGCGCACATGCCCATGAGGACTATCCGGATCGTGACGACAAGAACTGGCGCAAACACTCGCTGGCGTTTGTTAAGGGGCCAAAAGTGACCCTGAAATATCGCCCCGTGCATCTGGAACCACTGACCGCTGCCAAAGACGGCGGCATTGATTTGAAAAAGATTGCGCCGAAGAAACGGGTTTATTAATGCGCGGCATGGCCGGATATTGGCTGGTTGCAGCGGTTTTGGGCTTTGGGGGTTTTTCACCTTCAACGGCTGACGCGCTGCCCAGTTACCGGCTGGCCGCAAAATGCGCTGATGCTTCGGGCTTTACGGCGCGAGCGATGAAGCACCCCGACTATAAATTTCGCAAGGTCCATGCGACCCCGAAAGAACTGGCCTTCATGAACCGCTGCATTGATGCGACGCTGGAGCGCAGAGCTTCAAAGGCATCGCCAAATCGCAGCACGCGCAGCGCTAAAGCCGCACGCGGCACATTACCGGTGCCAAATAAGTTTCCTTTGATGAGCGGGGACGAGGTGCTGTGGCCACGCATGACAATGGCCCAACAACGTCGCGCCTTGCAGTTTTTGCAAACCGGCAGCACGATCCTGTCGTCATTGCAGGAGGACTAGATATGCAGAGGGCCGGATCACGCCAGATTTTACTATTGGGTGCTGCACTGCTTGCCTTGTCGGGCTGTGTCACGGACAGCATTGTTCAAGACACCTCGCGTCAGGCAGCCAAAGGCGTGGTGACACCGATCATCGTGGACAAGTTCCCGGGGCGCAACACCGAAGCCTACAGCAATTGTGTGATTGATAACGCCACCACAAATGAGATTTTCAGTCTTGCAAAGGCTGCCGTTACCGGCGTCGATCAAGACACGATAAACACTGTTGTCGGGATCACCACCCGCGGCGACACCTTGAAATGTTTCGTAAAAGCCGAGCTTGGCTCGTCTCTGGGATAGGATTTAGATTATGGTTGAACTGACGCTGCCGAAAAATTCACGCATGGTGACGGGCAAAACTTGGCCCAAGCCCGCAAACACCAAAAACCTGCGTAAATTCAGCATCTATCGCTGGAATCCGGATGATGGCAAAAATCCGCAGGTCGACACCTACTTCGTGGACATGGATTCATGTGGCCCGATGGTTCTGGATGCGCTTATCAAGATCAAAAACGAGATTGATCCAACGCTGACGTTCCGCCGGTCTTGCCGCGAAGGCATCTGCGGATCTTGTGCGATGAACATCGACGGCATCAACACGCTGGCCTGTATTTATGGCATGGATGAGATCAAAGGCGACGTCAAAATCTATCCGCTGCCCCACATGCCAGTGGTCAAGGATTTGATCCCCGACTTGACCAATTTCTACGCCCAACACGCCAGCATCATGCCGTGGTTGGAAACCAAAACCAATCGCCCCGCCAAGGAATGGAAGCAGTCTATTGAGGACCGCAAAAAGCTGGATGGTCTGTACGAATGCGTTATGTGCGCTTCCTGCTCGACATCCTGTCCCAGCTATTGGTGGAATTCGGATCGCTATCTCGGACCTGCTGCTTTGCTGCATGCTTACCGCTGGATTATCGACTCACGTGATGAGGCGACGGGCGAGCGTTTGGACCAATTGGATGACCCGTTCAAACTGTATCGCTGTCACACCATTATGAACTGTACCAACACTTGCCCCAAAGGCTTGAACCCGGCCAAATCAATTGCCGAGATCAAGAAAATGATGGTGCAACGGGCGGTTTAAGTCGGGCGTTGAGCAACGAAAGACTGGCCGATGAGTGATCTGGAGCGCAACAAAAAGAATGTCGTGGCGTTTTACGACATGATGTTTAATCAATGTGAACCAGCAGCCGCGGTCGAAAAATATGTCGGCGCGACCTACATCCAGCACAATCCGCATGTGACCAGTGGCACGGCCGGGTTCATAGCGTATTTCGAAAGAATGGCACGCGAGCATCCCGGTAAGAAGGTCGAATTCAAACGGGTGATTGCCGAGGGTGATATGGTGGTTTTGCACTGCCACCAGATATGGCCTGGCGGCGAGGATTACGCCGGCATTGATATTTTTCGACTGGATTCAGATGGCAAAGTGTTGGAGCATTGGGACGTGCTACAAACCCTGCCCAAAGACAGCGCCAATCCGAACGGGATGTTTTAAGGCCAGCCACAGAGGTGACGCATGATCAAGGCACCAAAAGATGCAGACGCGCGGCGTGCTGTGAAACCCGTGATTTGCTATCCGGTTGAAACATTGCCAGCGCCAAATTTGGACCTGTATCAGTCAGCGCGCAAAGGGGCTGTGAAAGTCAGCGAGGTTCTGGCTGCGCCCCGTGAGGCAGCGTGTTTCAGGGCTTCGGCTGGGCAGTTCTTTCGCATTTCTAGCGTTGAAGGCCCACAGGTTGGGGATTTGAACCTATGGAATGCCAATGATCTAAGCGAGCGATTTTACAGCGGCAAATCCCGCGCCCTGCACGGCACCCATCTGACCACGGGTGAACGCATGTGGAGTAGTTTCCCCCAACTTCGGCCGATGGCGACCATTATAGCGGACACGCTGGACTGGTATGGTATTGATGAGTTTGGCGGCTCTGTGCATGACGTGATCGGAACCCGCTGTGATCCCTACACGCATAATTTGTTGTCCGGCGGGCAATATCACCATTGCTGCCATTCTAACCTGACCCGCGCTTTGGCAGTGGAATTGGGCATCAGCACGGCCGAGGCTGAACCACATGTTCATGACGTGTTGAACGTCTTTATGTGCACAGGGTTCACCCGCGACACGGGGCAGTATTTCATGAAATCCAGCCCCGTGCGGGTTGGTGATTATCTTGAGTTCTTTGCCGAGATCGACTTGCTGGGCGCATTGTCCGCATGCCCAGGTGGAGATTGCTCATCTGAGCATTCCAGCGACGGTGCGGCGTGCTATCCGCTGCTGATCGAGGTGTTCGAACCCGCAGCGGGCGCGCTGGAGGGGTGGCAATCGCCAGCTTTGAGCGGATATTGCGGCACCCACGGCTAGGGTTTTGCTATGACCGTAATGCCGATTTTAGGCGAAAGCAGCCTCAAGCGCGATTTCAACCATGTCACCAAAGGATTTCTCGCGTTGATCCGCAGGCAGGGCCTCGTGGGTGATCAAGTGGTCAGAAACGGTCAAAACAGCCAAAGCACGGCGGCCATGACGGGCTGCGAGGTTATAAAGCTCAGCGGCTTCCATTTCGACGCCCAAAATACCATGGCGAGTCATTTGCTCGGTCAGATCGGGGCGCTCGTCATAGAACACGTCGGATGAGTAAATGCCGCCAACATGCGTGGCCACATCGCGTTTGCGCGAGGCGGCAACAGCGGATTCCAGTAGGCCGTAATCCGCACAGGGTGCGAAATTCACCTCTTTGAAAATGCCACGCGATGGGGTCGACAATGTGGTCGCCGTCATGGCGATGATCACATCACGCACGTTGATATTTTCTTGCATCGCGCCACAAGACCCGATCCGGATCAGCGTTTGCGCATTGAAGCTGGTGATCAACTCATTGGCGTAAATCGACAAGCTGGGCATGCCCATGCCAGAGCCCTGAATGGTGACGCGATGGCCGCTCCATGTGCCAGTGAACCCCAACATACCACGCACTTCGTTGACGCATTTAACGTCTTGCAAAAAGGTTTCTGCCGCCCATTTGGCGCGATAGGGATCGCCCGGCATCAAAACGGTTTCGGCAATATCCTCGTGGTTTGCACCGATGTGGATGGTCATAGGCTGGCCTTTCGTCGGGGTTTGCTTGACTTACTTTAGTTCGGTCGTGCTACATAAAACCATTGAAAAATTCCGATCATCGCGCAGAACCAGGGGCTCCAACGTGAAGGATTTTGGCGGGCGATAGTTTAGGAATAAGCCCAGCAAAACCGTGGTGAATTTCGCAATCGGCTTGGGGGCCCAAGCCATCGGCCGGTTGGTGCGAAGGTTGTAGAAATACTTATAGCCCAGTGGCTCAAGCATTTTCAGCGACGCTGTTTCGCCGTTCTTGACCCGCTTGCCCAAAATCTCGATGCCGATCAGTGGCTTATGCTTTTCAAAGGTTTTCAACGCACCTGCAAAACAAGCGTCCTCATGACCTTCGACATCAATCTTGATGAAATCAATATGCTTTTGCTTCTTGATCTCGGGCACGTCATCCAGTCGATCCAACTTGAACTGCACCTCTTTCAAGGGCGGGCCAGTGCGATCGGGTAAGTCGCGGTCCAGCGACGTGAAGGCCACGTTCATCACGTCAAAATAGGCGGTCTGAGTTGCCTTTTTGTCGGACGCGCCGATGTTGAGTGGTTTGATGTTATCAACCAGATCGGCATTGCAATCGAGCAGCTTGAAAGTGCGCGGGTGCGGCTCAAACGAGATCACATTTTCAAAATGCTCGGCGAAGAACAGCGAGTGGTTGCCAATATTCGCGCCGATATCCAGACAGGTTCGGTGGCCCTTTAGCTGTGGGAATATCGACTTGGCCAGAAACTCCAGCTCTTCGTATTCGTAACGCCCATCTAGATGAATATACTCGGTGATCAGATCGAACGAAAACGACGCAAGCTGCGGGTATTTCTTTAGATGTTTTGGATTGTTCTTACGCAAGTAGCTGCGGGTGATATGCCGTGTGATCGCGCCCATAATATATCTTCCGTAATGAGGTTGGTTGATGATCTGGCTTTATTAATCCAAGGCGTGTCACTTTGCACCATGTTTTTTGGCAGTGGTGGCCCTAGAAACAACAAACCCCCGAGGCTGGGCCACGGGGGTCTATATCGGCGGCCCGAAGGCCACCTATTCGCATGTCTGCCGAGGGGATGATTTACATCATACCTTCGCGCTGTGCCTTTTTACGAGCCAGCTTGCGAGAACGACGGATAGCTTCAGCTTTCTGACGCGCTTTTTTCTCGGACGGTTTTTCGTAGGCCTGACGAAGTTTCATTTCACGAAATACACCTTCGCGTTGAAGCTTCTTTTTCAGAGCACGAAGCGCCTGGTCGACATTGTTATCACGAACACTTACCTGCATGTGGTTACACCACCTTCCTAGGTTAGATTTGCAAAAAGTTGCAGGAAGTGGCCCTATACCAAGGCAAGGCCCGCCTGTCCAGTTAGGAGATTCGATTTGACCACACAGTTGCCCCCCAAAGACGCCCTGATACAGGCGATTTTGCCTCATGTTGCTTTTGACGGCTGGTCCGACTGCAGTTTCCAAATGGCCGCGGCAGACGTGGGGCTGGACCCTGTGGTCGCGCAGGCGGTTTGCCCGCGTGGGGCCGTAGATTTGGCCGTGGAATTTCACAAACAGGGTGATGCGCTGATGCTAGAGCGCTTTGCAGCGGCGGATATGTCCGAGACGCGGTATCGCGACAAGATTTCAGGCCTTGTGAAAATGCGGCTTGAGGTCAATGACGACAAAGAAGTGGTGCGCAAAGCCAGCGCATTGTTCGCCCTGCCCAAATATGCCGGCGACGGGGCCAAATTGATTTGGGACACCTGCGACGCGATTTGGAACGTGTTGGGTGACACCTCTGATGATATCAATTGGTACACGAAAAGGGCAACATTGTCAGGCGTTTACGGATCAACCGTGTTGTTTTGGTTGGGGGATAAAAGTGACGGAAATGCTGATACATGGGCCTTTTTGGAACGTCGAATTGAAAACGTCATGCAGATCGAAAAGCTCAAGGCGGGGGTGCGGGGCAACCCTGTGTTGAAGGGGTTGTTTGCCGGGCCAATGTGGGCGATGAGTCATGTCAAAGCCCCAAAAGCCGCGCCCATGCAGGACGTGCCGGGGCGCTGGGATATGGACAAGGAGCCTGCAAAATGAGCCTTCCAAACGTAATGCGCGCTGTTGAAATTACCAAAGCGGGCGGGCCAGAGGTCTTGCAAATTTGCGAGCGCCCTATGCCAACACCTGCCTATGGCGAAATCCTGATACGTTTGGCATATGCTGGGGTGAACCGTCCTGATGCGTTGCAGCGCGCAGGTAGCTATGCCCCACCCCCTACCGCCAGCGATTTGCCAGGGCTGGAAGGCGCGGGCGAAGTCATTGCTCTGGGCGAGGGGGGCACTGAATGGGCCGTGGGCGATTCGGTTTGCGCGTTGTTGCCGGGCGGTGGCTATGCCGAATACGTGACCTGTGCTGCCAAACACGCGTTGCCGGTGCCAGCGGGCATGTCGATGAAACAGGCGGCCTGTCTGCCGGAAACCTTTTTCACGGTCTGGTCCAATGTGTTCATGCGCGGCGGCCTGCAAGCGGGTGAGCGGTTTTTGGTGCATGGCGGCTCCAGCGGGATTGGCACGACAGCGATCCAATTGGCGGCAGCATTTGGCGCACGGGTATTTACCACCGCCGGATCCGACGAAAAATGCGCGGTCTGCACCGATTTGGGGGCCGAGCAGGCGATCAATTATCGGTCCGACGACTTTGTTGCCGCGTTGCGTGAAGCGGGCGGTGCGAACCTGATTTTGGACATGGTCGGCGGCGACTACATCCCGCGCAACATCAAGGCCTTGGCCGACGAGGGCCGTCTGGTGCAAATCGCGTTTTTGTCGGGCGCAAAGGTCGAGCTGAACTTTGCCCAGATCATGATGCGCCGCCTAACGGTGACCGGCAGCACCCTGCGCCCACAAAACGATCTGGCCAAATCGCGGATCGCCGATCAGTTGCGCGAACAGGTCTGGCCGTTGCTGGATGCCGGAACAATTGCCCCCGTTATGGACAGCGAATTCGCACTGGCGGATGCGGCGGCGGCACATACGCGCATCGAGGATGGCAGCCATATCGGCAAGATCGTTCTGAAGGTTCGTTAACGAATTGGCGCAAACAGCGCATTGCTCATGGTGCAGTCGCGCACCACATCCGCCCCGCAGGTCCGCGGTTGCAGGTCTTTGGTCAGGCACAATCGGGCCTCTTGGATGCGGCCTTGTTTGCAGGTGATCGTCACCATGTCGGCAGACCAATCAGGGTTGGATTGCAAAAATGCCTCCTCAATCACCGAGGCGGGGAGCCGCACGGTGTGATCTAATTTGCGCAGCACGGGCGGGCGTATCACAGCTTCATAGGCGCGGCGGGCGGCGGCAAAATAGTCTTGCGAGGACAGACCCGAACAGCGCCCGTGCTTTTTCCATTGATGCCACGCCAAGCCGCCTGAAGCCATGATGTCAGCCATCGCATTCGTTACCCCACGCGAGGGGGATCGTGCCGAGGTGTTGCAGTAGCTCGGATAGCCAACCTCGAATTGCGGCCAAAGCCCATGCATGATCCAGCCGAAATCATGACGCGGATCACATTGGTCAGCGCCGCGTGCATCCCCCTCATTGGCGCACCAGTTCGGGGACCATGACAGGGACAAAACATAATAATCGAAATCACCTGCCCGCTCCCCCTCGGCCCATGCCGCTGGGGCGATATAGCCGACCAAAAACAAGATCACCAAGATTGACCGCATTTACTCTTTCCTCTTTCACTCAAGCGCACTATATAGCGTTTAAGTTCCCCTACAATGTGAACCCGCTTCAATCTGAAGCTGCCCATTCAAGGGTGTAGGGAAGTTATGCTTTAGGAGTTTCAAGATGGCTAAACCGATCATGGCAAAAGCAACCGCCGTTTGGCTGGTGGACAACACAACGCTGACCTTCAAACAGGTCGCGGATTTTTGCGAATTGCACGAACTTGAGGTGCAGGGCATTGCCGATGGTGATGTGGCAGCGGGCGTAAAAGGGTTTGACCCGATTTCGAACAACCAGCTAACCCGCGATGAGATCGAAGCCGCCGAAAAAGACCCCAAGCACAAGCTGAAATTGAAGCATTATGCCGCTGCTGACGGTGAAGAAAAACGTCGTGGTCCACGCTATACGCCGCTGTCCAAGCGTCAGGATCGGCCTGCGTCCATCCTATGGCTGGTGAAATTCCACCCCGAATTGGCCGATGCGCAGATCAGCAAACTGGTCGGTACAACCAAGCCAACCATCAAGGCCCTGCGCGAGCGCACCCACTGGAATATTTCCAACATCCAGCCCATTGATCCTGTGGCATTAGGTCTGTGTAAGCAGACTGAATTGGACGCGGCCGTGCAAAAGGCCAACCTGAAAAAAGCCAAAGAAGGCGGCGTGATGTCGGATGACGAACGCCGCAAGCTGGTGTCGACTGAGCAATCCTTGGGCGCACCGGAAGAGCCCAAGATGCCAACTTCGATTGCTGGGCTTGAGACCTTTACGCTGGGCGAGGACACGCCAGATCCAGAAGAGGTCAAAGTGGACGCTGACAGCTTGTTCAACTTGCCGGACAATGACGACGAGGATGAGGACGCGAAATAAGCGATCCGCTCTTTCCGATCTAATATTGTGCCCCGCGGAACCTTTGCGGGGCATTTTTCATGGCAGTGCACCCATAGCATTAGCAATCAAATCCATATCGTGGACGCTGACTTCGAACAGCCAAAAATGCATCTGGTCGCCCCAGTTTTGCTTGTCGGCAGTGAATTATAGATGATCCAATAACGGGCGGGTCGGGACCTCTTCGGCATTGCGCCACGACACATCACGCCGATACGGAAGGAACTTTCCGTCCTGCATCGCGGCATGATACAGCTCGTTTTCACACACCTCACCGATCGCAGTAAAGGCCGGCAACCCGTCCGTTTTACGCATCACGATGGAAGGGCTGTAAAAGGCCACACGGCCCTCCGCATGGATGCGCTTGAGCAGGGCCAGTTTACCGTGGTTCACTTGCATGAAACCCTGCGCGCCCCCAATGCGAACATGTCTACCGAGGCGACCGCTATCCAGTTTGTGATGATTTTTTCATGAAGGTCCCCGTGCATCGGATGACACTGGTATAGGGCAGCGCGTCTGTCAAAAATCGTCAGTATAAGGCCTAAATGCTTTTGCGTGCCTTTAGCGCCGCGGATATGGTGCCATCGTCCAGATAATCCAGTTCGCCGCCAATCGGAACGCCCTGCGCCAAGGAGGTGATTGTGACGCCGCTGCTCGCTAGTTCGTCCGCGATGTAATGCGCTGTGGTTTGGCCATCAATCGTGGCGTTCAGGGCCAAGATGACCTCGGTGATGTTTTCAGCGGTCACGCGGTTGCGCAGCTTGGGGATTTGTAAATCCTCCGGTCCGACAGCGTCCAGCGCCGATAGGGTGCCACCCAAGACATGGTAGCGGCCCTTGAACACACCGGCGCGTTCCATCGCCCACAGATCAGCCACATCCTCGACCACACAGATTTCACCGGTGGCCCGTTTGTCAGTGTCGCAGATTTCACAAATGTCGGTGGTGCCAACATTGCCGCAGTTCAAACACTCGCGCGCCGTCACAGCGACCTCGCTTAGAACATCGGCCAAAGGGGTCATCAATAGGGCGCGTTTTTTGATCATATGCAACACGGCCCGACGGGCCGAGCGCGGGCCAAGGCCGGGCAGCTTGGCCATCAGTTCGATCAGGTTTTCAATGTCGCGCGTTGCGTTGCCCAAATCCGGCCCCCGGTTTCTTCTTTTCCTAAATATCCCCGCGCGGAGCGCATAGATACTCTTTTGGTCTTTGGTCTAAAAGGGCAACTTCATATCGGCAGGCAGGCCCAAACCCTCTGTCAGTTTTGACATCTCACGCTGCGAGCGATCTGCAGCTTTGGCCTGTGCGTCCTTGATCGCGGCAAGGATCAAATCTTCAACGACTTCTTTTTCGTCGGGGTGAAAAATCGAGGGGTCGATATCAAGTGCCGTCAAATCACCCTTGGCAGTGGCCGTCGCTTTGACCAGTCCCGCCCCTGACTCACCAACCACAGTGATGTCGTTCATCTCATCCTGCAACGCGCCCATTTTTTCCTGCATGTCTTTTGCCGTTTTCATCATCTTGGCCATGTCGCCCATGCCTTTGAACATCTTGATCGTCTCCTGAGTTTCGTGAGTTGTCTTATAGATACGGATGGCGGGCCTGTTTCACAAGGTCGCGTCAAAGAGAATCTAAACGCTGTCGCACCGTCGGGTACGCTGGAATAAAAGAAAGGCTTAGTCGTCCTCGAAAGGGTCCCATTCGTCGTCGACCTCTGGAAGCGCATCAGCAGCGGCATTGGCCTCCATCGCTTTTGGGGTGGTGATCTTGGTGATCTTGGCGCCTGGGAAGGTCGTGAGGACGGCTTGCACCAAAGGGTGTTCCTTGGCTTCTTCCTCAAGTGCGAGCTTGTCGGCATCGCGGATTTCGGCAAGGGTTGCGGCCCCGCCGTCGTTGACCAGTGTCACAGCCCAACGCGCGCCCGTCCAACCCTGCAGACGTTGACCCAGTCGTTGGGCAAGGTCATGCGGCGCATTTTCGGTGGGTTGGAACTCGATCCGGCCCGGCGTGTAGCTGGCAAGGCGCAGCGTGGTTTCGACTTCTACCAACAGCTTGACGTCACGCATGGTGCGGATCAATTCGATCACGTCTTCAAACCGCGCATATTGCGTCAAGGTGTTTGTGACGGGTTGGGCCACAGCCAGCGCGGTTGGGCTGCCGCCATTGGGCAGGGACGGGTTGGATTGCATCGTGGGGCCACCTGTGGGCGCGCTCGCAGTCCCACCTGATCCACCGCTTGGCGCGGGGCTTTGCGGCGGAGGTGTTGCGTCTTGCAGCTTTTTTACCAGTTCACCCGGGGTTGGCATGTCGGCCACATGGGTCAGCCGGATCACGGCCATTTCAGCCGCCATCATAGTGTTCGGGGCCATCGCCACTTCTTCGAGGGCTTTCAGCAACATTTGCCACATACGCGCCATCACCCGCATCGGCAGGGCGGCGGCCATAGCTTGGCCACGGGTGCGCTCATCCGGCGCGACGGTGGGGTCTTCGGCGGCCTCGGGGGTGATTTTGATCACCGACACCCAATGGGCGATTTCTGCCAGATCGCGCAGCACCGCCATCGGGTCGGCCCCATCAGCGTATTGGCCAGATATTTCGGTCAATGCCCCTGCGGCATCGCCTTTGACGATCATGTCAAACAGATCCAGCACGCGGCCACGATCCGCCAGCCCCAACATGGCGCGGACTTGATCGGCGGTGGTTTCACCTGCGCCGTGGCTGATGGATTGGTCCAGCAAAGATTGCGCATCCCGTGCCGAGCCTTCGGAGGCCCGTGTGATCAACGCGAGTGCCTCATCGGAAATTTCAGCGCCCTCGGAATCAGCGGTTTTGCGCAGCAGCGCAATCATCACTTCGGGTTCAATCCGGCGCAGATCAAAGCGCTGACACCGTGACAGAACCGTCACGGGCACCTTGCGGATCTCAGTGGTCGCAAAGATGAATTTCACATGCTCTGGTGGCTCTTCCAGCGTTTTCAACAGCGCGTTAAAGGCGCTGGTGGATAACATGTGAACCTCATCAATGATGTAAATCTTGTAGCGGGCCGAGGCGGCGCGGTAATGCACGGAATCGATGATCTCGCGGATGTCGCCAACGCCAGTTCTGGACGCCGCATCCATTTCCATTACATCAACATGGCGGCCTTCCATGATGGCCACGCAATGCTCGCATTTGCCGCAAGGCTCGGTGGTTGGGCCACCTTGACCATCTTCGCCGATGCAGTTCATCCCTTTGGCGATGATCCGCGCTGTGGTGGTTTTGCCGGTGCCGCGAATGCCGGTCATGATAAAGGCTTGTGCGATCCGGTCCGCCTCAAAGGCGTTTTTCAGGGTGCGCACCATCGCATCCTGCCCAACCAGATCGGCAAAATTCTCAGGCCGGTACTTACGGGCCAGCACTTGATAGGTGTTTTCAGCAGTCTCGCTCATGTGGCCCCTCGGATTCGGATCAAACGATAGGTTAAAGCCACAGTTGCTCCGCGTCTAGACGTGGGCTAACATATCCCTGCCGATACAGAGCAGAGGCGGCATCCCGGTTCGCGGAAAGCGGTAACAGCACCTCTGACCACAATGAAAAAGACCAAATTTCCGGTTTTTTCCCGCCCGTTTTTTTAGCGAACCGATGGGCACATCAAGGAGAAAACTATGGATCATTCCATTGAAAAACTGCGCCGCGCAGCCAAGAAGCTGCACAAAGCCCATCTGGCCGATGATGCGGATGCCAAGTTGCGTGTGCGATTGTATCTGCCTAAAATAACAAAAGGGCCACTAAAACATGCAGATTTCCTGCATGTAATTTCGCGGGAGAATGGATTTTCCAGCTGGCCAGAGTTAAAGGCCGCTGTCGAGATGTCCGGCATGGACCGTATCCAAAAACAGCACCGCCTAAAGATTGCGCTGTTTCAGGGGCAACACTTTGTTGTGCAAAACCTATTGACTGAAACCCCTGATTTGGCTGACGGAAATTTGGGCCTGCAATGCGCGCTGTATAATCAGCAGGCCGTCGCGGCCAAGCTGGCCCAAGATCCCGGCGCGGCAACGCGTAAATACGGGCCGCGCCGCCCGCTTTTGCATCTGGCATTCTCCAAACACATCCTCACCGCGCCCGAACGCGAAGCAGACATGCTGGCGATTGCTGAGATGTTGATCAAGGCCGGCGCGGATGTGGATGACAGCTACATTATGATGGCGGACAGCACTGATCGCGTCTCGGCGCTATATGGTGCGATCGGTCATGCGGGCAATATGGCTCTGGGGCAATGGCTGTTGGATCAGGGCGCGAACCCTGATGATGGCGAGTCGCTCTATCATGCCTGCGAGCTACCCCATACTGAAGGTCTGCGGATGTTGCTGGCGGCGGGCGCAAACCCTGCGGGCACCAATGCCGTGCTGCGTGCGATGGATTTTGAAGGTACCGAAAAGTTGCAAATGTTGCTGGCTGCCAGCACCGCGCCTGTAGAGGTTGCGCGCGGGTTGCAACACGCGGCGCGACGGATGTGTGGGCGCGAGGTTGCAGACTTGTTGCTGTCAAATGGCTTGCCGTCAGATGAGCGTTTTGACGGTATGACGCCCTATGCGGTGGCGCGAATTTACGGCAATACGGAGGTGGCCGAGGCGATTGTCGCGGCGGGTGGCAGCCTGACCCTGACGAAAACCGAAGCGATATTTGCGATTGCCGCAGAGGGTGGTGCGCAAAAAGATATGCATCTAGACACGGCGACCCTGCCGGATCAATTGCGTAACATCATTGGCGAATTGGTGCCTTTGCCCAACAGTTTGCCGCACATCGAACGGTTGGTGGACCTCGGCGTTGAATTCGACGTGCCAAACAGCAGCAAGGTGCCACCGGTGCATTCGGCGGGATGGGAGGGTAAGCCAGACATCTTGGCCTTTCTGCTGAGCTTGCGGCCAGATATGTCATTTGTGAATGGTTTTGGCGGCACCTTGTTGTCCACCATCGTGCATGGATCGGAAAACTGTCCGGCCCGCCGTGAGCGTGACCATGTTGAATGCGCGCGTCTTGTTTTAGAGCATGGGCTGACCTTGCCGCGTTGGGTGATTGATATGTCAGGCGAGGAAGCTATGTTGGACTTTTTACTGGACTGGGCCGCAACACACCCAAGCCAAGTTACGGAGTAGTAGATGGCCAGGATCACATTTATTTTCAGACTGATACGGATATTTCTTCCCCACTGGTTGGCAAGAATTTTCACGGGCAATCGCGAAATCTATCGCGGTGCCGAGATCGACGTTAAGGCGGCGGCAGTTGGGCGTTTGGGCAATCAGGTTCGGGGCAATGGCCCGATGCCGGGTGTGGCCGAGAGCCGTGTTCAGATGGCCAAAATGGCCGGGCAGTTGGACCGCAAAGCACCCGAAATTGTGCGGATTGAGGATTTTGCCGTAACGGGGGGCGACGGACCCGTGATGGCGCGTCTTTATAGCAATCATCGGGATAAAACCACGCCCCGCCCTGCCATGGTCTATTTCCACGGCGGCGGTTTTGTTCAAGGTGATTTGGAGACTCATAACGAGCTTTGCGCCAAGCTGGCCAAGTGGTGGGGCGGCGTGGTGATCGCTGTGGACTATCGACTGGCACCAGAGCATCCATACCCGGCGGGGGCAGATGATTGTACGGCGGCTTATCTGGACATCGTCAGCCGTGCGGCGGAGCTGGGTCTGGATGCTGCCAATATCGGTGTGGGTGGCGACAGCGCGGGCGGGTGCTTTGCTGCCGTCACTGCGCAGCAATTGCGCAACGCAAACCAGCAAATCCCACGGTTTCAGCTGCTGATTTATCCGGTCACGGATGGGCATATCAATTCGGAATCCGTGAATGAATTGGCGGATGCCTATGTGCTGCCGAAAAACCGCATGGTCTGGTATCGCGACATGTATGCGGGCGCGTTTAGTGACTTTGATGCGCCAAAATTCTCGCCCTTATTGGCGGATGATTTTTCCGGATTGCCAGAGAGTTACATCATCACAGGTGGGTTTGATCCGCTGGTGGATGACGGTGCTGAATATGCGAAAATGCTACAAACGGCTGGCGTGCCCACCGTGCATCGCCACTTTGAGGGGCAGGTGCATGGGTTTGTGAACCTCACAAAGGTCATTCCGGATGGAACTGTCGCGTTGCGTGAAATGGCCGCTTGGCTAAAAAGCGTTTGCAAGCCGGAACGCTAAAGGGCTGTCCAGCCGCCATCGACGGAGAGCGTCGTACCAGTGATTTGGTCTGCTGCAGGCGAACATAGGAACACCGTGCTACCGCCGATTTGCTCGGTTGTGGCGAATTGTTTGGACGGTTGGCGCTGCAATAACACTTCGCGCACAACGGTTTCGCGATCCATGCCGTATTGTTCCATCGTGTCGGGTATCTGCGCTTCGACCAAGGGCGTTAACACGTAGCCTGGACAGATGGCGTTGCAAGTGATCGGGTCTTCGGCGGTTTCCAACGCCACAGTTTTGGACAGACCAACAACGCCGTGTTTGGCTGTGACATAGGCCGATTTAAACGGGGATGCGGTTAGACCATGCGCCGAGGCAATATTCACAATCCGGCCCCAACCACGGGCGCGCATGCCGGTGACGGCGGCGGCGGTGGTATGAAAGGCCGAGGACATGTTGATTGCGATGATCCGGTCCCACATATCGGCGGGAAAATCTTCGACCGGTGCGACGTGCTGGATGCCCGCGTTATTGACCAAAATGTCGACGTCGCCAGCTTTTGAAATCAACGCACGACAGTCAGCCGATTTGGACATATCGGCTGCGATGTAGCGCGCTTTGACCCCGAATTCGGCTGCAATTTCGGCGGCCAACGCGTGATCTTCGGCTTGATCCGTGAAGGAGTTGATCACAACGTCCGCGCCCTGTTTGGCCAGCTCTTTTGCGACCCCAAGGCCGATGCCTGAATTTGATCCTGTGATAACTGCCAATTTGCCTGCCAGCATTTTGGTCTCCTATGTATTCAGTTTGAAATTATGGTCACGGGGCAGGTTCAAAAGCATCCCTTTGGATCAGCTTTTGTCAGCCAATTTGGAGAGTTTGGACTGTAAATCCGCCAGCTCGGCCTTGATCGTTTCAAGGTCGCTGGGGTGTTCGGATTTGGTTTCAGTCTCGGGTTCGGGTTCGGCTTCGGGCGGTGATGTCGCGCCCCATCCGCCGGTGATGGCTTTCATGAACGCCTGTTGCTGCGCTTGCATCGCCTCAAACCCGGGCATCGCGGCCAAGGGGTTCGGGATGCCACCCATGGATTCGGTGGCTTTGGTTTGTCCGTCGCGCAGCATTTCAAAGGACATTGCCAAAAATTCGGGCACCACGCTTTGGGCTTGGGTCGAATAACTGCGCACCAGATCGGTCAACACGCTGAGCGGCAGCACATTTTCACCACGGCTTTCGCGTTCTGCGATGATTTGCAGCAGATATTGACGGGTCAGGTTGTCACCGCTTTTCAGATCGGTGATCTGCACCTCGCGGCCATCGCGAATAAAACCGGCGATATCATCTAGCGTCACGTAATCGCTGGTTTCGGTGTTGTACAAACGGCGACTTGCGTAGCGTTTGATCAATAGGGGGTCGGTGCTGTTTGCCACGGATTTACGATCCTTCTCTGCAGTGCAGAGATTATTACGTTAGCGCGGCGGAAAAAGAAAGGGCAGACTATAAAAGTCTGCCCTTCAGGTTCGTCTCAGCTCGGGGAGGAGAAGATTGAGACGTTATGTGTATCGGTAGATTAGGCTGTTTTCTTTGCAGCTTTGGTCACATCGTCAGTTGCTTTTTTAACAGCGGCCGTGGCTTCATCGCCCAAGTCTTTGCCAGCAGCCATCAGCAACTCAACGGTTTCCATTTGCAGTTTTTTCGCGATTTCTGCGAAAGCAGCCAGGTTTTCAGCAGCCATTTCGGAAGAAGCGGATGCGAAGTCAGTTGCGGATGCTTGGTAGTCAGCAGCTTCTGGTTTCGCTTTGGTAGCGTCGCCCAGTTTAGAAAGTGTTTCGTTTGTCCATTTGGACGAAACGGCCGTTGATTTTTCGGCAGCTTCCAGAGCAACTTTGGACATCTTTTCGCCCAGTGCAGCTGTGGATTTGAATGCGTCTTGTGCGGCAGTCATGTCGATTGGGAATGCAGCCATCATGTCGTTGATCATTGTGTTGAAATCTTGTGCCTTAGCCATCGTAATTCTCCTGATGTAGGGAAAAATTCCCAATATGTTTTTGCGTCTGATCAAGATATAGATGCTGCAGTGCGGCATTGCAAGAGTTTTTTGCCGCGATGCAGCATTTTTTATTTCTGGTTAGATTTCAAGCCTTCGGAATGGCCTTTACATATTCACCCGGGGCGGCACATATTTCGGGATGTTCCTTGTTTCCGAGGGATTTTGGCGCTGGAACCATCTTGCCCGAACGTTTTGCGAGCCATTCTTCCCAACGCGGCCACCACGAGCCTTCGTTGAAATCTGCACCGGATTGCCAAGAATCAGCATCTTTTGCAGGTGCAGCATTTGTATAATGACCGTATTTATTTTTGCTTGGCGGATTGACGATTCCTGCGATGTGACCGGATTCAGATAAGATAAATGTCTTGTCACGGCTGCCAAATTGCCGAACGCCATCATAACTCGCTTTCCAGCCAACGATGTGATCGGTTTCGCACGCAATGGCGCAAAGCGGCACGCTCACGTCTTTGATGGAGACGGTCTCGCCGCAGATTTCGAGGGTGCCCTTGGCAAACCGGTTTTCCTGACAAAGCCAGCGCAGATATTCGACGGCCATGCGAGCGGGCAAGTTGGTCGAATCGCCATTCCAATAGAGAAGATCAAATACGGGCGGGGCCTGTCCCATCATATAGCTGCGGATGGCGGGCCCATAGATAAGGTCATTTGAACGCATAAAGGAGAATGTCCGCGACAAGATTGTGCTGGCCATAATGCCCTTGTCCGCCACTTCGCGTTCAATCCCGTCGACAAAGTCATCGCTAAGGAAAACGCCAATTTCGCCGTTGTCAGAGAAATCTGTCAATGTGGTAAAGAACGTCGCCGATTTTACGGATTTGTCGCCACGCCTTTTCATCAAGGCCAGCGCCATCGCCAATGTGGCACCGGCAATACAATAGCCGACAGCATTCACCTGTGGCTCGTTGGTGATTTGCTTGACTTCGTCTATGGCGCGCAAAAAACCTTCTTCTATATAGGTGTCTAGCCCGACGTCATGATAGGTCGGGTCTGGGTTGACCCAGCTGACCACAAACAGGGTATAGCCCTGTTCCAACACCCAATTTATCAGGCTGTTGGCGGGCTTCAGATCGAGAACGTAGAATTTGTTGATCCACGGCGGGAACAAAACCAGCGGCGTTTTATGCACGGTATCGCCTTTGGGCGCATATTGGATCAGTTCGAACATCCGGTTGCGGTAAACAACGGCCCCTTCGGTCTTGGCAAGGTTTTCACCGACGGTGAAGGCGTCCTTGTCGACCAGATTAACCAGCAGATCGCCGTCGTTGGCCTCGATGTCGCGCACCAGGTTTTCTAACCCGTCGACCAACGATTGGCCTTCGGTTTCCACCGCACGTGTGAGCGCATCTGGGTTGGTGCTTAGGAAATTGGCAGGGGAGTAAAGATCAACGATCTGTTGGCTAAAGTATTCTGCGCGCTTTTTTTCGTCGGCGCTAAGCCCTTCGATACCTTTCACAGACTCCGCGATTGCTTGGGCAGAGTGCAGATATTGTTGTTTGATGAAATTAAAATAAGGGTTGGTCTGCCACAGTGGATTTTGGAATCGGCTGTCCGAACCAGTGTCATCTTCGGGCGCTTTTAGGCTGCCAGACATCATTTCCTGCTGCATTGCAGCATAATGACGCATGGTTTTCCCCCAATATTCGGATTGTTGTTCAATAATTTTGGCGGGGTTGTTAACCATATCAGCCATCATCGCTGCCCCAGCCTTAGAAAACAGCTCTGATCCGGGACCGGCAATGCCTGGATCGACTGACTTTTTCTTGGAAAATGCTGTGATTAACCGCTTGGACAGCTCCTCTACACGCTCCAAATTGTGGCTCATACGCTCAAATTCTTTGTTTTTGTTTGGCTCTATAGTTGTCATGGGGCGGAATCCACCTTATGTATGCTGCATGTGCGAAGTAATCCCAATATAGCGCCAACCTGCCGTTTGGGCAAACTGGCTTTGTTGGATTGGACCAAATTAAGGAAACCCTATGCGATTTATGGCCACCTACGATTTGATGGAAACGATGCGCAACACCAATCAGTGGTTGGGCGCAACCGCACAAGCGATGGCGTCTTATCCCGCTGCAGGTATGACAGCAAATCCCATGACAGAATGGATGGCCGCCTGGGGGCAAGTGACCGAGCGCACATTCGCACGTATGATCACCAAACCGGATTGGAACATCCCGAACGTTGTCGGCGAAGATGTGCGCGATCACATCGTCGAAGTCGAAACCTGCGTTGAAAAACCATTCGGCGATCTTATCCATTTTCAGGTCACAGACCGCCCTGCAAAACCGCGTCGTGTACTGTTGGTCGCCCCAATGTCCGGTCACTATGCGACATTGCTGCGCTCCACCGTGATCAGCCTTTTGCCCGATTGCGAAGTTTACATCACCGATTGGCACAACGCCCGCGATATTCCGGTTTCTGCCGGCAAGTTCGACGTCGAGGATTACACCCTTTATCTGACCGATTTCATGCGCCATCTTGGCCCCGACACCCACGTGATCGCCGTTTGCCAACCTGTGCCCTTGGCGCTGGCCGCGACCGCCTATCTGGCCGAGCAAGACCCGGATGCGCAGCCACGATCGCTGACATTGATCGGTGGCCCCGTCGATCCGGATGCCGCTGCCACGGACGTGACAGATTTTGGCGCCCGTGTCACAATGGGCCAATTGGAAGAGCTTGCCATCCAGCGCGTTGGATTTAAATATGCAGGCGTTGGTCGGATGGTTTACCCCGGCCTGTTGCAGCTCGCGTCCTTCGTCAGCATGAACGGCGAGCGCCATAAAGAGGCGTTTACCAACCAAATTCAGCGCGTGTCCAATGGCGAGGCCTCGGACCACGACGCCCACAACAGATTTTATGACGAATATCTGTCAGTGATGGATATGACGGCCGAGTTCTATCTGTCCACGGTCGAGCGTATCTTCAAAAACCGCGATATCGCTCGCAATGATTTTGTTGTCGATGGCCACAAGGTTGACATCGGGGCAATCACCACTGTTGCTGTGAAAACAGTTGAGGGTGGTCACGATGACATCAGCGCGCCGGGCCAATGTATCGCCGCGCTTGATCTGTTGACGGGTTTGCCAGACAGCAAAAAGGCCAGCTACCTAGAGCCTGACGCTGGGCATTACGGTATTTTCGCGGGTAAAAGCTGGCGCAATAATATCCGTCCTTTGGTATTGGAATTCATTGACGCCAACAGCGCGGCCCCGAAAAAAACAAAAGCTAAGACAAAAGCTAAGACAAAAGCTTAAGGTTCACGACGACAAAAACGATTCCAAAAGCGCAATGGCTTCTGGTGTCGTGAAGGTCGGCGCGTGGCCGCAACCCTCAAAGGTGTGAAACTGCGGCATTGGCCCGCGCTTGCGCATGTCGTCCACCAACCATATCGGCAGCACGTCTGAGAGCGCCCCGCGTGTCAGCAAGGTTTGCGCTGCGATGTTGTCATAGGCATCCCACAAAGGGGTTTCGGTGGCGGCGTGATTGAACTGCATGACAATTTGCGGGTCATAATGGGTGGTGATTTTCCCGTCCGGCAATCGCCGCGCTGAACTGTCAGCCATGCAGCGCCAAAACGCATCATCATTGTCACCAAACGGCGCATAGACCTCGCGTAGCCATGCCTCAAACGCGGGCATGGTTGCAAATTCGGGCGGTGTGCCAACATATTGCACAATGCGCACGGCGGCCTCATAGGGGACTTCGGGGCCGACATCGTTCAAAATCAGATGCGTGATCTGATCCTTAAGCGGGCCACCCGCCAGCATCATTCCAATGAAGCCCCCCATCGAGGTGCCAAACCAACGCAGCGTTTTGAGTCCGAAATGCGAGACAACGGATTGGGCTTGGGCGGCATAACTGGTCAGGCTGTACTGTGTTTCAGACACACTGGCCCAATTGGACAACCCGCGCCCGATAGTGTCCGGGCAGATCACGAAATAGTCCTTTGATAGCCGCGCCGCAGCGGCATCAAAATCGCGGCCAGTGCGGGCCAAACCATGCCACATGATCAGGGCAGGGGCCGTCGGGTCACCCCAAGTTGAAACATGGGTAAAACCATCGAGAAACGAGATGTATTCAGATTTACGAGTGGTCATGGTTTAACCTCAGTCCCGCTTCACGATATGCGATAAATGGATTTCTCCAAGCGATTGCAGCAGACTGCTGGTGTTGGTGACGTCAAACTTTTTCAACATCTTGGCGCGGTAAACCTCAACTGTGCGATGCGAAAGATCCAGCTTTATGGCGATCTCTTTGCTGGTCAGCCCATCCGCGAGGAACGACACAATTTCGCGCTCGCGACGGGTCAAATCCCGGCACAGACGCACGCCCGACAGATCGGCAAAGCTCCAAACCGCGCGCTCCAAAGGCGCGTTCGGCGTAAAGGAATGGCCACGCACGCGACACCAAAACAGGCTGCCGTCCTTGCGCGCCATAATTCGTTCATCCCAATACTGGTTGGTTTCTTGCAGCTGCTTGACGCCCCGATCACGAATGTTCGCGAACTCTTCGTCCGAGGGGTAAAGCACTGCAAACAGCTGGTCCCGCAACTCATCTCGGGCGTAGCCGAACATGCTGGCAAAGGCGTTGTTGCACTCGCGGATCACACGGCTTTCGGTGACGACCAGACCGACGGGCGAGTAAAGAAATGCCAGTTCCTCAAACCGTCCGTCACGGAAACATTCATCAATACGTAGTTCCACAATATTGCGCTTGGCCTCGCCAATTGGTTATTTTCTAACCTTGGAATAGTCGACGGAAGCCGCGGGCGCAATGCCACCGCGGCTCTGCAAAAAAGGGAGAGAGACAATGAAGTCAATGATCAAGCTGATCAGTTCCGCCGTATTTGGCGTGGTTCTGGCGGGGGCGGCCCATGCCCAAGACCCTGTTAAGATCGCGTTGGTGCACGGTATTTCAGGCCACGCGTTTGAGGTGTTTTCCAAGCAAACTCAGACCGGGTTCGCTTTGGGAATCGAATACGCCACCGGCGGCACCAACATGGTCAAAGGCCACCCGATTGAAATCATCCACAAGGATACGCAGTTCAAACCTGACGTGGCGCGCGCCGTTCTGGCCGAGGCTTACGGTGACGATGAAGTGCTACTTGCCGTTGGCGCGACATCCTCTGGTGTGACCAAAGGTTTGCTGCCAATCGCCGAAGAATATGAACGCATCCTGTTGATTGAGCCTGCCGTGGCAGACAGCCTGACGGGGCCGGACAGCAACCGGTTCGTTTTCAAAACCTCGCGTAACTCGTCTATGGATATGCAGGCGCAAGCGATTGCCCTTAACCCGGACGAAAACCTGTTCGTCGCGACGCTGGCCGAAGATTACGCCTTTGGGCGCGACGGCATCAGCGCCTTCAAAACTGCGCTTGGTGATTCCGGCGCGACCATCGTGACTGAGGAATACATCCCCCAAGGCACGACTGATTTCACAGCCGCAACCGAACGCATGTTCAATGCGCTAAAAGACAAAGAGGGCCGCAAGGTTATCTTGATCTATGTAGCTGGTGGTGGTGATCCAATGGGCAAAATCCAAGCTATGCAGCCTGATCGTTACGGTATTGAAATCTCAACAGGCGGTCACATCCTGCCCGTTTTGCCAACCTACAAGCGGGTGCCAGGCATGGAAGGGGCGATCTACTACTACTACGAAAACCCCAACAATGAGATCAACGATTGGCTGGTAAAAATCCACCAAGAGCGTTTCGACGGCCCACCGGATTTCTTTACGGCTGGCGGCATGGCAGCAGCGTTGGCTGTGGTCAAAGCATTGGAAACGGCCGACGAATGGGAAACCGAATCTCTGATTGCGGCGATGGAAGGCATGAGCTGGGAAACCCCAAAAGGCACCATGATGTTCCGTCCTGAAGACCATCAGGCATTGCAATCAATGTATCACTTCAAGATCCGCGTTGACGATAATGTCGACTGGGCGATCCCTGAATTGGTCCGTGAAATCACGGCTGATGAGATGAACATCCCAATCGGCCGCTAAGCAAAAACCACATTCCCCGGCCGTGAAAATTGGGCCGGGGAAACCAATTGAAACGGACCCCCATGACAATTCACCCTTCTCTTGTGACCAAGGATCTGACGATCCGTTTCGGTGGCCATGTCGCGGTCAACGCGGTGTCCTGTGACTTTCGCCCCGGCGAATTGACGGTCATCGTTGGGCCAAACGGGGCGGGGAAAACCACCTTTTTCAACCTGATTTCGGGCCAGCTGTCAGCCACCCAAGGCGCAGTTGTCAAAGATGGGGTCGACCTGACGCGTATGTCTCCTTCGGCCCGTGCGCACCACGGCATTGGCCGCGCGTTTCAATTGACCAACCTATTCCCACAGCTCACAGTTTTGGAAAATATCCGCCTCGCCGTTCAGGCCCATTCCGGCGACGGCTGGCGGTTGTTCAAACGCGTCGAGAGCCTGACTGAACTCACCGCCCGCGCAGAGCGCTATCTGGAAGCGACCAAGCTGACGCAGGTTGCGCATTTGCCCGCAGCAGCCCTGTCGCATGGTGATCAACGCAAACTGGAAGTCGCGTTGTTGATGGCGATGGAGCCAGACATTTACATGTTTGACGAGCCCACGGCCGGCATGTCGCTGGATCACGCGCCAGACGTGTTGGATCTGATCGCCGAGATCAAACATGACAAAACCAAAACAGTGTTACTGGTCGAGCACAAAATGGACGTTGTGCGCACACTTGCGGACCGGATCATCGTCTTGCACAACGGCGAATTGCTGGCCGATGGCGCACCGGACGAGGTGATGTCCAGCGACATTGTACGCGATGTTTACCTCGGGAAATCGGCGGTGGTCGCATGAGCATTTTGTCCCTAAAAGCGATGAAAACCGACATTGGTCAGTACGCCGTTTTGCACGACGTCACGCTCGAGGTACCTCAAGGCGGGGTCTTTGTTTTGCTGGGCCGTAATGGCGCTGGAAAAACCACGACGCTACGCTCGATCATGGGGCTTTGGAAGCCGTCAGCGGGTTCGGTGATCTTCCGCGGCCAAGATATTTCCGAGATGCACACAGCCGAGATTGCACGTCTGGGCATTTCATTCGTGCCCGAAGATATGGGCATTTTCGGCGGGTTAACGGTCGAGGAAAACCTGATCCTCGCCACCGCCAAAGGGCAGTTCGACAACGCGCGATTGGCGCGGATATACGAGTTGTTCCCCGCCCTTGAAACCTTTTGGACCAAGCAAGCATGGTCACTGTCGGGCGGTCAAAAGCAGATGCTCTCTGTGGCCCGCGCCATCATCGAGCCCCGCGAATTGATCTTGGTGGATGAGCCAACCAAAGGGTTGGCCCCAGCGATCATCGACGCTATGGCGGACGCCTTTCGCGAGATCGCGCAAACAACGACGATCCTGCTCGTTGAACAAAACTTTGAGTTCGCAAAATCACTGGGCCGCGACATGGCGGTCATTGACGACGGGCGGATTGCCCATAGCGGCAGCATGGCTGATTTCGCGGCCGACAAGCCGCTGCAAGACCGGCTGCTGAGCCTTTCGGCATGAGGATTTACTGATGGAAACCATAACCAAAATTGTCACCCGTTTTGGGGGCGTCAGCCTGTTGCCAGTGGCTGTGGCGTTGCTCGCTTTTGTGCTGATAGGTGCGCCGTCCTCATGGGTGACATTGACCATTGCGGGGTTGGCGATGGGCATGATGATCTTCCTCATGGCCTCGGGGCTGTCACTGGTTTTCGGATTGATGGACGTGATGAATTTTGGCCACTCCGCCTTCATCAGCTTTGGTGCTTTCATCGCCGCCAGCGTGTTGGCAGGCCTGTCCGGTTGGCTTGGCTCGGACCTTATTATCCTGAACATCGCGGCCCTGTTCCTTGCTTTTGCGGCGGCGATCCTGTTCGGGATGGCGGCTGGCTGGTTCTTTGAAGCGGTGATCATCAAACCGGTTTACAAAGACCACCTAAGGCAAATTCTGATCACAATGGGTGCGTTGATCGTGGCCGAACAGATGATCTTGGCACTCTGGGGCGGCGCGCCGATGACCGTGCATCGCCCGCAATTCCTGGAAGGGTCGTTCCTGATCGGAGACATCACAATCGAGGTTTACCGCGCCTTTGCCTTCATGTTGGGTTTGGCGGTCTATGTCGCACTTTACCTGACATTGAATCGCACGCGGATCGGCTTGTTGATCCGTGCTGGTGTTGAAAATCGCGAAATGGTCGAGGCCTTGGGATTTCGCATTGACCGTTTGTTTGTGGGCGTATTCATGCTCGGCTCGGCGCTTGCGGCCATGGGGGGCGCAATCTGGGCGGGATATGAAACGCTGATCACACCCGCACTTGGCGGCGAGATGATGATTGTGGTGTTCATCGTTGTCATTATCGGCGGACTTGGCTCGATCGAGGGCACGTTGCTGGGGGCTATCATGGTTGGTTTGATGGCGAACTACGTTGGCTATCTTGCCCCGAAATTGGCACTGACATCGAATATGATCCTGATGATGGTAATTTTGCTTTGGCGGCCAAACGGCCTGAAACCGGCGGTGAAGTAGATGAGTGTATCAGCTAACACCACAGGCACCAAAGTCGTCAAAACCACAGTACTTTTGATCGGCGCACTGCTGCTTTTCGCACCCTTCCTGTTTCAAGACACCCGTGCGCTCGAAGTGGCGGCGCGCATCTGTATTTTCATCGTTCTGGTTGCCAGCTACGATCTCCTGATTGGCTACACGGGCATCGTCAGCTTCGCTCACATTATGTTCTTTGGCTTTGGCGCTTATGGCGGGGCCATTGCCCTTAAACAAATGGGGCCAGGTTGGGATGCCGTGGTGGTCGGCGCGCTGGCGGGCGTTGCGGTGTCACTGGTGGTGGCGGTGGCGATTGGGCTTTTGTCGCTGCGTGTCAAAGCGATCTTTTTCGCGATGATCACGCTGGCCGCGGCCAGCGTTGCGCTGGTGTTGGCCTCGCAGCTAAGCAACTTTACTGGCGGTGAGGACGGCATCACCTATCGTGCCCCAAGCATTTTTAAAACAGCCACGAAATTGATGGTCGATGACGACGGCAAAGTGATGCGGATTTTCGGGGTCAAAATGAATGGAAAGCTGGCCGCATACTATTTTGTTTTCATCACATCATTTGTGCTGTTCTTTGCGATGGTCCGGCTGGTGGGTTCGCCGCTTGGGACGGTCCTAAAGGCGATCCGTGAGAACGAAGCCCGAGCCGAGGCTATCGGCTATCGCGTTGTCAGCTACCGCACTTTTGTGTTTTGCATCGCGGCGCTGGTGGCCTCGCTGTCGGGAACAATTTATGCCATTTGGTTGAAATACACCGGCCCCGATACCGTGTTAAGCTTCAGCATCATGATCGACATTTTGCTGATGGTGGTGATCGGTGGCATGGGCACAATGTGGGGAGCGGTGATTGGCGCCGTGCTGATGGTCATCGCGCAATACTACTTGCGTGATCTAATGGGGGTCGCGGCCGAAGCCACGGCCAATCTGCCGCTTTTGCCGCATTTGCTCGACCCTGACCGTTGGCTGTTCTGGCTCGGAATCATCTTTATCCTACTGGTCTATTTCTTTCCAAAAGGTATCGCCGGAACCATCATGGCCAAAGGAGAGAAATCGTGAACATCTCGCCGAGATTTTCATATGTACCCGCGATGGGGCATGAAATTCACGTGACCGAATGGGGCAACCCCAAGGGCAAGCCATTGGTGATGTGGCACGGGTTGGCCCGCACGGGGCGTGATTTTGATGAGCTGGCGGCAGCCCTTGCGGACGCGCACTTCGTGATTTGTCCCGATATGATTGGGCGTGGCTTGTCCAGCTGGTCCGCGGCGCCAGAGGCCGAGTATTCGGTCGAGCATTACACGCAAATCGCTGCCGCTGTTTTGGATCATTACGGGATAGAATCTTCGGGTTGGCTGGGCACGTCAATGGGCGGTCAGATCGGTATGCGAATGGCGTCTGGCCCACTTGCGGCGCGGATCAAGTATTTGATCATCAACGATATTGGACCAGAAGTCCCCCAAGTTGCCATCGACCGAATTCTGTCCTATGCGACGGAATTACCGCTCTTCAAAACACTCAAAGACGCTGAGAAATGGTTTCGATTGATCTATACGCCCTTTGGCCCCGCGCACGGTGATTTTTGGCGTAGAATGACGCGTAGCTCGCTGCGTCGAACAGCAGAAGGCGCGTTCACGATCCACTATGACCCAAAGATTCTGGTTCAGTTCACCGCCTCGGCGGACGAGCTGACAACCTGGGATAGATACGCGCGGATCACTGTCCCGACCCATATCGTCTGCGGTGAGAAATCAGACCTTTTGCCCAGAAAATTGTTAGAGAAAATGATGGCAATAGGCCCAAAACCAAAGGCAACGATCTTGGAGGGCTGCGGTCACGCGCCAACGCTATCACGTTCGTCAGATATACGTGAGATTCGGCAAATTATTTCGGCATTGAGCGACCCAAAAACCTAGCTTGCTGTTGCGCGGACCAAGGCTTGATAATCGTTGTCCCGCCAGTTGGCGCGGCTTAGCCATTGGGCTTCGGGTTGGCGTGCGGCAAGCTCGGCCTCGATCTCGATTTCGTCAAAACCGCTGCGCCGTGCCATCGCGTACTGGTCTGCAATGACATGCCCCTTGGCGCGCAGGCGGCCCTGATATTTCATCAACCGCAGGCGCCGCGCGATGGTGAAGCCGCGCCCATCCGCAAAGTTGGGAAAATCAATGCGGATTAGATCGGCGCGGTCCAACAAAGGGCGCATCGTTTCGGGGTCTGCACCCGAATCCACGTCGATGGCCAAGGCGGTCGAGGTGGTGCCTGACACAGCGTCCAAGGCAACATATCCTTGCGTCCAATCGTCGGCTCCAAACCCTGTGTCTTTTACAATTACGTTCATGATGAAAACTCCCCTTTCTGGGGTTGGCGCTGCGCCTCCCCGTTGACGAAATGTATACCGCATTCGGTTTTGTCGCTGTCGCGCCAGCGCCCTGCACGGGCGTCTTCGCCCTCTTTGACAGGAGACGTGCATGGCGCACAGCCAATGGAGGCAAAGCTCTGCGCAAGTTTTGGGTGCTTGGGTAAATCATGCGTTTCGATGTAGTTTTGAAGGTCCTCAGGTCGCCAATGGGCCAGCGGGTTGATTTTGATCTGGCGATTTCCATCAGCTTCAAAAAATTCGAGTGCCGCGCGACTGCCAGACTGGAACCGTTTACGTCCCGTAATCCAGGCGTCAAACCCTTTAAGGGCCTGTTGCAACGGGTTGGATTTTCGCAAGGCACAACAGGCGTCCTTGTCCCGCATGTTCAAGGTGCCGTCCGGATCGCGGACGGAAATATCCAGCGTCTCCGCCGAGATACTGCGCACATCAGACAGGCCCAATTGCCGAGCGACTTCTGACTGATAGACCAGCGTTTCGGCAAACAACATCTGGGTGTCGATGAACAAAACGGGCAGGCTTGCGTCGATCTGCGACACCATGTGCAACAGTACCACGGACTCGGCCCCAAAGGACGACACCAGTGCCGTGCGGTTGGTTGCTGCACGCTGGATTGCGAAATTCAGAACCCTCTGAGGTTCAAAATTGCTGCTTTGGCGGTTCAAGATTCCGACTTTGTCATTGACCGTAAGGAAGTTGGATTCATGCCGCATTTTTAACCCGTCCTTCTGGATAGAGGATCGCCTTGAAAGGGGCCGCACCGAGACGGCGATAGGTGTCGATGAAGGCTTCGTCACGGTCTTGGCGCAAGTCCAAATACTCCAGAACCAGACGCTCAATTGCGGGCAGGATTTCGTCGTAGGAAAAACCCGGTCCTGTGCGCGTGCCGATCGTCGTGGTCTCTGTGGCGTCGCCGCCCAACGTGATTTGGTAACTCTCAACACCTGCGCGATCCAACCCCAAAATACCGATATGGCCAACATGGTGGTGACCACAAGCATTGATGCAGCCCGAGATTTTGATCTTCAGCGCACCAATGTCATGCTCCAGTTTCAATTCGTCAAAACGGGTGGCGATTTGTTGCGCCACAGGGATCGAGCGGGCGGTCGCCAGCGCGCAATAATCCATGCCGGGGCAGGCAATGATGTCGGAAATCAATCCGATGTTGGCGGTTGCTAACCCGAGCTGTTTCAGCCGCGCATGGACGGCCGGCAAGTGGCTTTTGTGGACATGCGGCAGGATCACGTTTTGCTCGTGACTGATGCGCAATTCATCGTGGGAAAACTCGGCTGCAACATCTGCCATCAGACGCATTTGTTCGGACGTGGCGTCGCCAGGGGTTTGGCCATGCGCCTTGAGCGAGATTGTCGCTATGGCGTAATCGGGGTTCTTATGCGCCGCTAGATTGGTATCGACCCAAGATGCAAAACCCGGGTCAGACGCATAGGCCGCCTCAAAGGTTTCCAGCGGCGCTGTGATATAGTCAGGCGCAGCAAAATCGCGCTGGAACTGTGCCAGCAAGGCTTGATCCTGACCACCAAACTGCGGCTTGATACCTGCGAAACGCTCAGCAACCAAAGCGCGGATTTTGTCCATACCGTTTTCATGCAACGTGATCTTGATCCGTGCCTTATACTTGTTGTCGCGGCGGCCCAACAGGTTGTAAACGCTCAAAACCGCCTCGACATAAGGCAGTAAATCGGGGCGTGGCAGGAAGCCGTTGATCACTTGGCCAATCATCGGCGTGCGTCCCAAACCGCCACCGATGAGAACCTCATAACCTGTCTCACCCGTGTCGTTTTGCACAACGCGTATGGCCAGATCATGGGCCTTTAGGACGGCGCGATCATGGGTAGATGCGCCAACGGCGATTTTGAATTTGCGCCCCAGAAATTGAAACTCGGGATGATCCGTGGACCACTGACGCAGCAATTCCGCAATTGGACGTGGGTCTTCGATTTCATCCGCCGCGGCACCGGAAAAATGATCGGAGGTCACATTGCGAATGGTGTTGCCCGAGGTCTGAATGGCATGCATGCCCACGTCTTCCAACGCATCCAGCATGTCCGGCACATCCGACAGCCGAGGCCAGTTGTACTGGATGTTTTGGCGGGTGGTGAAATGGCCATACCCCTTGTCCCAACGTTCTGCGATCATCGCCAGTTGACGCATTTTGACGCTGTTCAAAGTGCCATAAGGAATGGCCACGCGCAGCATGTAGGCGTGCAATTGCAGGTATAATCCGTTCATCAGACGTAGCGGCTTGAATTCGTCCTCCGTCAGGCTGCCATCAATGCGACGCGCGACCTGGTCGCGGAATTGCGCATTGCGTGCCTTGACGAAACCAGTGTCAAAATCATTATATTGATACATTGTTTTGCTCCGATTGCTTGCCGTGAAAAAGGTTCGAGGGACCGCGAGCACGAAACACTTCGCGAAAATGAACTGGTTTGGGGCCGTGCTGTCCCGTGATGGCATCCGCAAGATATGCGCCAACGATCTGACCATGCTGGGCCTCTGCCAGAATTAGACGCGCAGCGGCATGATCAGCGTCCAAAAGAAGCTCGGCATCCCGATGCTGACGCACCCATTGACCACCCGCCGTTAGGTAAACCACATCGCCACATTCCAGATCATTGGCGGTAACAACTTTTGGTGTGAAAGCAGAAGACATATGAGAGATCCTTTCAGTGGTGTTGGACTCTCATATAGGACAATGTTCCGAATTGTGGCCATATCGGATGGTCGAATAGGACTGTTGTGGCAAAAATTCTAACTAAACGGAGAATTTGTTCTGATGTGTATGTGGTTCGATGGGACAAAATTTTGTGATTTACATCCCACGTCGCCCCCGCAGAATCAGCCGTGGTCAGTTACGCCGATTTGCGACACCGGATTGCCGTTCTCTAGGCTCTCCAAAACCAACTGGCCGCGTTGGGTGTCGAAAAAACCCGACGGGCCCAACCAGCCAGTAGCCGGCTTTGGAGGTTAGAACCTGCTGAGACAATCGGATCAGGCTTTGGCCGCGCAGCAGTTCATCCACGACCCCGAGCCACGCCAGCACCACGCCATTTCCGGCCAAGGCCATGTGCAGGGCCAAACCGTGATCGTTGACGATGATCCTTTTATCCGACGGAGGAAGGGGGACATCAGTTTGGCCAACCCACGTCTGCCAGCTCAGCCATCTGGAGTCAGGGTCTTCTAACTCAACAATCGGGCTTCCCATAGACCACCCCAGCGCCGCATTCTTTTGGATGCGCTCCACCACACTGGGCGCGGCAACGGGGCTAACCTCTTCGCGGATAAGCAGGCGTGCGTCATGTCGGGGCCAGATGCCTTGCCCCTAATGCGGGATGGGGCGGCGGTCAGCCAAATCTCGTAGGCGGTTTGGTCACCGGATTACGGGACCAATGTGGCAATTGGCATGGTTGATACAGGCCATTGGCAGGCGGGAACCCAGCTGATGGTCGAGACATCAGACGGGCTCAGAGCCGCGCAGGTGCAGGCAGGTTTTTGGAAATAGTCACGGCCTGTGCGCTATGAGGAAATGCCGAAAACCTTCATGTGGGCGCTCAGCTTGTTTAATCAAGAATGGTTTTGTCCAGTTCCTCGAAATCTACACCTTTATCAACCGCAAACTCTCTTATCGCACGAATACCATCGCCGGCATCTTGCAAGTGGCTCGAAACCGCGCGCAGTAAGCTTGTCGCAACTTTTGCGTCGTTTTCTATCACTGACATCAATTCTATTGCACCAATACGCAGGAAAACACTGTCTTCGATTGCAATCATGTCAAGTGTACGGTCGTTATTTAGAATTACGGCCATATCACCGATTAATCGCCCGGGCAAAACTTCAGTCACCAATAAGGTTTTTCCGTTTTTTTCCGGCCAATACAGGCCGCTCGACCCTTTGACGCACAGAAATGCCGCATCCGCAGTTTGTCCGGCCTTGAAGATTTCTTGTCCAGCCTTGGCTTTGTACCATTGGGCGCTAAACGCCAATAAACGTTGTTGTTTACGATCAAGGCCTGCGAACAATTCGGTCTCTTTGATCGCGCGTAGTTTGCGGTTCAAATCCTGACGTGCATCTGCGTCCACGATTTCCTCGGACCGCTCTGCACCATCAATGCGGCCATCTTTGATCTCGGCGAAAACGTCATACCTGTCCGGGTTTTGAAAACTGTTCTCGATGAAAATGATCGTCGTGTCAGGCATCAAAGCGCTGATCCGGTCCCGCATTGTGGCACGCGCTTCGCTGTCGTGACTGGCCAGCGCATTCCCAAGGATTAAGACATCCGGCTTCTTGATACTGGCTCGACTAAACGCAATCCGTTCGCGGAACACAGCGGGTAGATTTTCGCCGCCCTGTGTGGTTGAGAGATCAAAAATGGACTGCGCCGCAAGCCGCCGTAGGCCATTCTCTACAAACACATCAAACACGATGTTTTCGATCTGCTTTTCACGCGCGCCCGCCATGTTGGAAATACGCCCGAATATGGCGTTCCCCAGAACCGTCATAATAGGAATGTAGGTTTCGGGGTTGAGCGTTTCAAACAACCCGTCCAGTTGCGCCACCATCATCGTCGAGCTTTTCTTTCTGATTTCCAAAACACGGGTTTTGAAGGCTTCACCGAATGCAGGGCCAATTTGCTCGGACGAGAACGCAAAAGTCACCGTCAACATCAAAGCAAAGTCTTCAGGCGACAGCCCCGCATTGCCCACGAGCCGTCGTTTGGCGACGATTGCACCAAGTTGGTGATAAAGGTCTTCGTCCAAGTTTAGCCGCCGAAACAGAGGGTGATCTGTGCCGTCGTTGCCAAATGTCGCGGTCAGCCCCTCAATCAGACTAGCGGACATTTCAGCCAATTCATCAACGATGTCTTCTTTTTCAAGCATCAACATGAAATTGGCTTCTTGGGCCAGCGTTCTTTGAGTTAGCATCCGGGTTGGAAAAGCATAAAGCAAGTTCATGCCCAAGGGTGATACCGGGTTGAACAATTCCGGATCGAACGGGTGGACGATGTCATCCAAACCTGCTTCGACCAATCGTTTCGCGATTTCGGGCCGCAGGCGCACAATTGCATCGGCCAACTCTTGTTGGTTGCTAACCTCGATACGGGTTTTCAAAACGCGACGGACCATAAAGTCGTCAATGCCCATCGCTTCGACCAACTGGAACCACCACTCATGTATGGCGTCTGTGGAGGGTAGGCCAGCCAAGTGTGGATCAACCCATTCGGCCTCGAATTGATCCGGACTGTTGCCCGAAAGCATAGACTCGCGGAGCCAGCGCTCTGAGCTGGCGCTGTGGTCTTCGTCGGCGGCGGGCCCATTTTTGAAAGGCAGCAAAATGTTGTCGCCCAACGTGCCCTCAAAGATATGCGGTTTGGAGTGGGCATAGCCAATGCGGTTTGCCACCACAGCCTGATGCAGTTCATTCAAATTATGGCCCGCTATCTGCACCGTGCCGCGTTGTGGAATGACTTCGCGTGTCAGAACATCGGCAATCGCCATTGCGGCCGTTTCGCTGCGGACCTTGATTGCAACGCGGGCGCCTTTGGGGATGGTTAGATTGATATCCTCAAGCACCGTTTGGCCGCCATCATCAACAACGGTAACGTCACGTATTTCGATGTCTCCACTTAGACTTGGCATGTCATCGGGCATGCCTTCAAACAGCTCGTCTGCCACCAGCGTTTTGGGCGAGAACCTTTCGGTTACGACCTCCCAGCGCAAGGCCATATCTTGGGTCTGATTGTAATAGGACAGTAGTTCCTTCCACGGCGATGACAAATCTTTGTAGGCCGCGAGTGCCGCCACAAGTGCGCCGACCGAAATCTGGCCATTGATCGCCAGATAGCCACCGACCGAGTAGAAAAAGAACGGTGTCAGCTGATTGATGAAATTGTTGAGGAACTTCATAAAAAACTTCTTCTGATAAATATCGAACCGGATATCAAACAGGTTTCCCAAACGGTTTGAGAACAACGACATACGATAGCGCAGCCCACCATTGGTGCGAATGTCGCTGACACCGGCAGCGGATTCGCCGATGTCGGCGGCCAGTTTGCGCACTTCCTTAATACGCGCTTTGTTCAACAGATTTATTTGGCGTTGCAGCTTTGGAATGATCCAGGCTTGCAACGGGATCAGCGCCACAGAGGCCAAGCCGAACCAAAAACTTTGAGCGAACAGGAACGCCAAGATGGTGATCATTTGGCCGGCTTGGAACACGGGCTGTGACAACATATCCCCCATCAAGCCCCCCATAGGTTCTGCCTCCGATGTTACCATCGAAACCAATTCGCCCTGGCTCGTTGTGCGAAAATAAGGGCGCGGAAACCGTAGTACGCGGGTCAAAAGCTGAAAACGGAACCGCCGCAACAGCCGTTCAGCCAGCACACCCTTCATGGTGTTAAGCCGCATTTTGAGCAAGCCGTTCACCAAAACCGCAAGCAGGAACCCAACGCAAAGCGCCATTAAAAACTGGGTTTGGCTCAGGGTCACGCCCCATAGGGCCACGTTTTCACCCGTGCCGCCAATAGCATCGTTGATGATCCGTTTGGGCAACTCCAGCGACAGATAAAGGATCGGGAAGGTCATCAAAGTGACTGCCAGCAACATCAATTGATTACGTTTGGAGTATTTCCAGATGAACTGAAAAAGGCTATTTTCCATACAACTTATTCCTTAGGCTGGGCGGTGTATTGGACGGTGCCCAATTTTCAAAAACAGACAACGTGAACCAGACGATGAGAAATAGACATTGTAGCGCCTTTTTACAACAACCGCACAAAGTATTGATCATAGCCTAACCGCGCGGCCCAGATATCATCAGCGCTAAACAATGAGTGCCGTCACCACGGATATTGTCCTTCAAGCGCATGCTAAGGCCGGTCAATGTTTCGCTGTCTTGTCATTACCTGTCGGGCTCCCCAACTTGAGGCCAAGCCTTCGTTCAGCAATTGGCGACCACGCGTAAAAGGTGATGGACGGGATCACAAACAGCTGGATCCGTGGATCACGCGCTGCAACCGCTGCCGCTATGCTTTGGTAAATAATCTGCCCACTTTGGCTAAAACCTCGTTCACTTTGCAACGGGTACTGGCCCAGATTGGTGCTTGTGCCATCGCACTTTGCCTTCTATTTATGCGGCGACAATCAAGTTTTCGCTGGCCTGAGAGTCAGAACTGCCTGCAACCGATGCCGCAACAGGGAATGCGGCGTCGAAACCCGCACCATTTTGTTTTTTCAGTGCGCCTTTCGTGACGTGCTGGCATGACAATTTTACAGGAGAATTAGTATATGACAAATGTGTTAGACCAACTCAGAACCATGACCACCGTTGTCGCCGATACTGGCGAGGTCGCCGCAGTGAAGATCTATAAGCCGGTGGATTGCACAACAAATCCGTCGCTGGTTTTGAAGGCCATGAAGGACCCAGCCTCTGAGGCTCTGGTCGCACGTGAAATCGAAGCGGGGCAAAAGGCTGGGATGACGGCCGAATCTGTGACCGAGGTTTTGACCGTTGCTATTGGCGCCGAATTGGCCGCACTTGTGCCGGGCCGTGTGTCAACCGAAGTGGACGCATGCCTGTCTTTCGATACCGAAAAATCAGTCACTCGCGCCCGCGCGATTATTGCGGAATATGACAGACGCGGCGTGACAAAGGGTCAAGTTTTGATCAAGCTGGCCGCCACTTGGGAAGGTGTTCGCGCCGCCGAGATTTTGCAAAGCGAAGGCATCGATTGCAACCTGACACTGTTGTTTTCAATGGCCCAAGCGGTTGCCTGTGCCGACGCCAAATCCTATCTGATTTCGCCCTTCGTTGGACGTATCACGGATTGGTATAAAAAGGCCGAAGGTCGCGACAACTATGCCCCTGATGAAGACCCGGGTGTCAAGTCCGTTCGCGGGATCTATGATTACTATAAATCCAATGGTATCAAAACCATAGTCATGGGCGCGTCGTTCCGGAACTCCGATCAAATCAAGGCGTTGGCGGGTTGTGATAACCTGACAATCGCACCCAGCTTGTTGGATGAAATGGGCAATGATCCTTCAAACCTGCCGCGGGTATTGTCCCCCGAAAACAGCAGCGGAGTTGCGCCAATTCCGATGGATGAACCAACGTTTCGCTGGCAGATGAATGCCGATCCAATGGCGACCGAAAAGCTGGCAGAAGGCATCCGGAATTTCGATGCGGATCACCAGAAACTGATCGGGCTGATTGCCGCGCGCATGTAATCGAAATGCTGTTCCGCATGATCGCAGCGCAGCCTATCTAACGCATTTCTGATGCCGCAGTTTTCTAAGAAGGCTGCGGCATCATTCCTTTTACCGCCAATCAATCGTGGCTGTTGTGATCCAAGAATGTCAGCATCCGACCCGCGATTTCATCGCCATACTCTTCCAGCGCAAAGTGGCCGGTGTCCAGCAGGTGGAACTCCAGGTTTTCTAAATCCCGCTTGTAAGGATGCGCCCCGTCTGCCGGAAATATCTGGTCATTTTGCCCCCACATCAGCAGTGTTGGTGTCTGATGTTCACGAAACAATGCCTGCCATTTTGGATATTCCGCGACATTGGTTCCATAGTCCAAAAACATCTCCAGTTGGACTTCCTGATTCCCCCGGTCGATCCAGCAAATATTGAACATGCCACTCATATGTAAAACGCACTGCAATGCGGTTTTCGCTTACGGCCCACAGTTCCTTGATCAGGCGGTACTCTCGCTCGCGTTTCCATTTTTGCGTCAATAACCTGTGGATGTCTGCCAGTCCCGTGACGAACCCGTTGCGATTGCGCCAGGCGCTGTCATCGGTATAGGCGCCGACAACAATATCGGGGTTGCGCGTGTTCCAGGCATCTTCGGCCATGCGAACTTTTTGCGTTGCAGTGTCAGTATCAAACGGGGGGAAGGGTGGGCGGGGCATGTTGAAATTCCTATAAAAAGATGCCTTGGCCAAACGAGGGGAGGAAACGTCCAAACCGGGCAGCTGTGCGGCGACTGTTGCATCATTGATGACCTGGAACGCTTGTTCTCGCGGTTCACGCATGTGGGATTCAGTGCAAAGGTTGGCAAACATTCGCGGCAACAACACCCCAAGCCGCGTCGTCCGGACTTAGGAAATCATTTTGAGGATCGGTCACCAATAATGCGGTATTGGCCGAGGTGATTTCAAACCCAGGGTGCGGCAGGCCGTCGTCTGCTTTTAGGGCCGTGCCAAAGCCGATGGTCGCAACAAGAACAAGCTGGTAAATAGTGTTTCTATATAAAGAACGAGCGTGTTTCATAACATGGGCTCCCTTCAGGGTTAAGAGTTCAGCGTAGGTGTACCGGTCGGTAACTTTATGCCTTTATGGGTGTACTGATCGGCGCACCATGTCAGTAAATATCTTAGAGGAAAATTGGCTTTGGCTGCTGAATCGCACCTAGTGCGTTGATTTTAAACGGTAATGAATTCCTGGATTGCGTCAATTCTCGTAAGGGTTTATGTACAGATCGGTAAACATAACGAGAGAATCATGCGCCCAAACAAACGTGACGAACTGGTGAGCAAGGCCTTGGATGTCTTTTACGCGAACGGATTCCACGCCACAGGCATGGATAAGTTGGTCGCTGTGACCGGAATTTCCAAAACTTCGATGTACAAACATTTTCGTACCAAGGAAGACATTATTTTGGCGACGCTTGAACTGCGCGACGAAAATTTTCGCGCATGGCTGTACAGACAGGTTGAGGCGCTGGCGGACACACCCAAAGGTCAACTGCTGGCGATTTATGATGCGCTGGAGGATTGGTTCTCGCTGCCGGAATTTCGCGGCTGTATGTTCATTAAGGCCAGCGCAGAGTTTCAGGAACTGGATCACCCCATCCATGTGCAATCAGCTGATCACAAACGCTTGCTGACCGAACATTTCGTTGATGTTGCCAAAGCTGCGGGGCTGAATGACCCTGAAAACCTGGCCCGTCAATTGATGATCCTAAAAGAAGGCGCGATCATCATGGCCGTCATGGGCCACAGCGAAAACCCCGCTATGGACGCCAAGGCCGCCGCGCAAGCTCTGATTGATGCCGCGTCCCATTAGGACCGATGTTTTACAGGATAGTCCGAAGCTGGTGCCCGGGGCTAAAGACAAGGCGCACTTTCGTCACGGACTGCGCGTTGTCCCAAGTGAGCCGATCAATGACCAACAGCGCGGATTGCGGTGGACAGCCCAAAACCGCGCCCTCGTCTATGGTGGCCGCTTTCGCCAAAAATGCAATTTCGCCGTGTGTATAGGGTGTGGTTTTTAGCAACCATTCATTGGCGCTGATCCCATGAAAATCCTCCGCCAATGCATCCCGCACCACGTTGGTGTTGATCCAGCGATCTTCCAGCGCATAGGGCGCGTCATCAGCGAGGTGTAGTGCGCGGATGTGCAGGAGCTGATCGCCAGCCTCAATGCGCATGGACGCCCCAATGGCTACCGGCGGCACGGCTTCAACCCGCCCAATCAGTTGATAGCCATATTTTTGCCCGCGCTCCTCAACCTCGGTGCGGATCACCGCGATGTCGAGCGTTGCCTTGGCAACGGGTTGGCTGGCGACGCGGGTACCGGCCTTGCGTTTGCGATCCAGCAACCCGTTGTCAGCCAATGCCCGCAAGGCGCGGTTCACCGTGGTGCGCGCGCAGCCAAACTCCAGTGCCAGATCAGTTTCATTGGGGATCAAATCGCCGGGTTTCCATTCACGCGCATGGATGCGGCGCAAAACCTCGTTTTGGACACTTTGCCAATCACGAAAAGTGGGGGTGTTCATAGGCTGTCTTTCAGGGCGTCAATTGTCAGTTTAAAGGCTGTGACGATCTGCGCACGCGCCACATGTTCGCCACCGCATACCATATGCCGCCCAGCAGACCAAACGTCGCAAACCAAACGGTCGTCGCCCGCAAATATCCAACTGTCCAACACAACATCGCCTTCGCGCCCCCACAGATGTTCGGACGTCATATCTAGCGCCATCATATCCGCCCAATACCCCGCTTCAAGGCGTCCGGTTTGACGCGCCGCTGCTTGTGCGCCACCCTGCAACATTTCCTCATACATCCGCCGCCCTGTGGATTGGGAGGGCGTTGCCAAAGCGGCCCGCGTGCCGTCGCGCAGGCGTTGGGCGTAATCAAGGGTGCGTAATTCTTCGCTTAGTGAAATACGAATGTTACTGTCCGAGCCTATAGCAAAGCTGCCGCCAGCGCCGCTCCAACGCACCGCGTCAAAGATACCATCGCCAAGGCTGCTTTCGGTAATTGGGCAAAGCCCCACAACAGCCCCCGATCGCGCCAGTCTGGTGGTCTCGTCGGGGGTCATCTGCGTGCAATGGATCAGACACCAACGCTGATCCAGCGCCATATTTTCCAGCGCCCATTCTACAGGCCGCGCGCCCCAATGGTTTTGGACTTCGTCAACCTCGGCGCGCTGTTCGGCCAAGTGCATATGGATCGGACCGGTCGGAAAATGTGCGTTATAAGATTTCAAATCCTCAATGCCCACCGCTCTGAGCGAGTGTGGTGCTGCGCCAATTTGCCCGTCGATCGGTAGGGATTTCATTGTGGCCGCCGCAACGTCTCGTAGATCAACAAAGCGCCCAAGGCTGTTGCCAAACCGAATTTGCCCTGCGGCTAAATCTCGCTTGTCACAGCCACCAAACTCATAGTGAACGGGCAGCAAACATAGACCAATACCAGATTGTTGCGTGGCCGCCGCGACACGCTCAGACATTTCGGCGATGTTGTCATAAGGGGTGCCGTCTGGTTGATGGTGCAGATAATGAAATTCGACATTCGTGGCATAGCCGGCTTCCAACATCTCCATCTGCACAAAGCTCGTGATGGCTTCGATGTGGTCTGGCGTCAGGCGGCCCAAAAAGCGAAACATCAGTTGGCGCCATGTCCAAAAGCTATCGCTCGCATTGGGGCCGCGGGTTTCCGTCAATCCAGCCATAGCCCGTTGAAACGCATGGCTGTGGACGTTGACAGGGGCGGGCAACAACATCGCCACCCTTGCGCCAGCAGCGCAGGCATCCGGCCGCACGCGGCTGATCCGCCCGGTGGTATCGATTTCGATCAATACATTCGCCGCCCAACCCGTCGGCAACAACGCAGTCTCGGCCCATATGGTTTGCATATTTCACTCGCTTGACATGTTATTATGTATGCACATAATGTCATTAACCGCGAATGATAGCAAGTGAGCCGACCCCCATGCTTTTGACCAATGCACAGATTGTGACGCTGCAAAGCGATGACAACTTCGGCCTGATTGCGGACGGTGCAATTGCTGTTGAGGACCAAAATATCGCCTGGGTTGGTCCGGCAAAGGAAGTGCCAGGCCGCCATTTGAACGACGAAACGCATGACATCGCCGGGCGGCTCGTCACGCCCGCGTTGATCGACTGCCACACCCATGTGGTGTTTGGCGGCAACCGCGCGGCGGAGTTCGAACAACGCCTGAATGGGGCCAGTTACGAAGAAGTCGCCAAGGCGGGCGGGGGCATCGTTTCCACCGTGACAGCGACGCGCGCATCATCGCCCGAGGCGTTGCTTGCGGACGCGTTGACGCGGGTGGACGCGTTGATCGGCGAGGGTGTTTGCCTGATCGAGGTGAAGTCGGGCTATGGTTTGGATCATGAGACCGAGTTGAAAATGCTGCGGGTCGCGCGCCAAATTGCACAGGCCCGCCCCATTGAAGTAAAAACCAGCTTTCTGGGCGCGCACGCGGTACCTGCGGAGTGGAAAAATAAACCTGACGCTTACATTGACAAGGTTTGCATTCCTGCATTGCGTGCCGCCCACGCCGAAGGGCTTGTGGACGCGGTGGACGGGTTTTGCGAAGGCATCGCGTTTGACGCCACTCAGATTTCGCGGATCTTTGATGTGGCCGTGGAATTGGGCCTGCCCGTCAAATTGCACGCCGAGCAACTGTCCAACTTTGGCGGCACGAAATTGGCGGCGAAATATGGGGCACTGAGTGCGGACCACCTTGAATACGCCACTGAGGAGGACGCCATAGCCATGGCCAAAGCAGGCACCGTCGCAACCGTACTGCCCGGCGCATTCTACACCCTGCGCGAGACCCAGGCACCGCCGATCCAAGCGTTTCGCGACCATGGCGTCCCGATGGCGCTGGCGACGGATTGCAATCCTGGGTCATCTCCGCTGATCTCGGCCTTGTTGACGATGAACATGGCTTGCACCCTGTTTCGCATGACCCCGCTAGAGGCCTTGTTGGGCATGACGGCCCACGCTGCCACCGCGCTGGGCGCAGAAAAACGTGGCCGGATTGTTGCGGGTGCAGCTGCTGATTTATGCATCTGGGATGCGGCGCATCCGGCCGAATTGGCCTATCGCATTGGCTTCAATCCACTCCATTCTCGCATCTTTAAGGGATCGCTATGACCGTCATTCTAACACCCGGGGCCGCGAGCTTGGCCCAACTCAATGACATTTGGGCCGATGGCAAAGCGGCCGCGCTGCATCCGTCATCACACCCTGGGATCAAAGCCGCTGCCGCTCTGGTGGCCAAGGCTGTCGCTGGAGAAAAGGCGGTGTATGGCATCAACACGGGTTTTGGCAAACTGGCCAGTGTCAAAATCGCGACCCACGACGTGGAAACCTTGCAGCGCAATCTGATTTTGTCGCATTGCTGCGGCGTTGGCGACATGCTGGACGTGGCCACCACGCGGTTAATGATGGTGCTGAAGTTGCTGTCCTTGGGGCGCGGCGCGTCTGGCGTTCAAATATCCACGGTCGCATTGATTGAGGATATGCTGGCCAAAGGTGTCACCCCCGTTATCCCCAGTCAGGGCTCGGTCGGCGCATCTGGTGATTTGGCCCCGCTGGCGCATATGGCTGCAGCGATAATCGGTGAGGGGGAGGCGCTGTTTGGCGGTGCTCGAATGACCTCGGCCAAGGCGCTGGCAAAGGCTGG
>DEIK01000120.1:0-45148 GCA_002352425.1 Rhodobacteraceae bacterium UBA2776 | reverse complement strand
CCTGTGCGTTGGTCGGGCTGTGGGGCGCGTGGCGCAATGCGGCGACCTCGGTTTTGACCTCTGCACTGTCGACGGATGCTATCATGGGCTCGACCGCGCCGTTACAAGACGCAATCCACACCCTACGCGGCCACGCCGGACAGATCGCCGTGGCCCGCGCGCAACGTGCGTTGATGGGGGGCTCGCAAATCCGCGAGAGCCACCGTGATGGCGACACGCGCGTGCAAGACCCTTATTGCATCAGGTGCCAGCCGCAGGTGACAGGCGCTGCGATGGATCTGCTGTATTTTGCTGGACGCACGCTTGAAATCGAGGCCAATGCCGTGACCGATAATCCGCTGGTGTTGGTCGATGATGGGTTGATCGTTTCGGGCGGGAATTTCCACGCCGAACCGGTTGGGTTTGCCGCCGACCAGATCGCCGTCGCGGTGTCTGAAATCGGGGCTATTGCGCAACGTCGCGTGGCGCTGATGGTGGATCCAACCCTGTCGTTTGATCTGCCGCCGTTTCTTACACCCAATCCCGGCTTGAACTCGGGTCTTATGATCGCCGAAGTCACAACGGCCGCCTTGATGAGTGAGAATAAGCATCTGGCCAACCCATGTACGACTGACAGCACGCCAACCTCAGCCAACCAAGAGGACCATGTCAGCATGGCTGCCCATGCTGCGCGCCGTTTGTTGCGGATGAACACCAACTTGAACGTTATTCTCGGTGTCGAGGCGATGTGTGGCACTCAAGGGATCGAGTTCCGCGCCCCGCTACAAACCAGCACTGCGTTGCAAGCGGTGATGGCCGTCTTGCGTGCCAAAGTGCCAACCATGGCCGAGGACCGGTACATGGCCCCCTCCATCAAGGCCGCTACTGCACTGGTTGAAACCGGCGCACTGGCGGCGGTGGTTGATCTGCCAGCTTTCGTGAAAGGACACGCAGAATGACGCCAGCCACGGTTCATCAAGGCGCGGGTCCGATCGTGTTGGGGTTGCCGCATACCGGCACATTTGTGCCAGATGAAATTGCGCAGGCGTTGAACGAAAATGGTCATAAACTAGCCGACACGGATTGGCATATTGATCGCCTTTATGCGGATATTTTGCCCGAGGTCACAACCGTTCGTGCCAACTTCCATCGCTATGTGATTGATGCAAACCGTGATCCGGCGGGCACCAGCCTATACCCTGACCAAAACACCACAACACTTGTGCCGATGACTGACTTTGATGGCGTCGATATCTGGGACACGCCGCCCACCGATGCCGATGTTGAGGCCCGCCGAAAAACATTCCATGCGCCCTACCACGCGGCCCTTCAAGCTGAATTGTTGCGGGTACGTGATGTGCATGGTGTCGCCATTTTATATGACTGCCACTCAATCCGATCCGCCATTTCGTTCTTGTTTAAAGGTATCTTACCGGATTTCAACATAGGTACGAATATGGGCGCAACCTGTGCTGCCAAAATCGAAACCGAAACGACCAAGATCTGCACCCGCGCAACAGGTTTTTCCAGCACTGTGAATGGCCGTTTCAAAGGCGGATGGACCACCCGTCATTATGGTCAACCCGACAACAACATCCACGCGATACAAATGGAATTGACGCAATCCACTTACCTAACAGATGAGTCCGCTCCTTGGACCTATGACCAAGCCAAGGCCGATCAAATCCGCCCACATCTGACATCCATCCTTACCGCTTTGGCCGATCTGACCCCGTCCTTAGGAGGCTCCCAATGAACAAATCCCGCCACAACACCCGCGACGTTTACCCGCCGACAGGAACCGAGATCACCGCCAAAAGCTGGCTTACCGAGGCCCCGATGCGGATGTTGATGAACAACCTGCATCCTGACGTGGCCGAAAACCCGCATGAATTGGTGGTTTATGGCGGCATTGGACGCGCCGCGCGGACCTGGGAGGACTTTGACGCCATCGTCGCGACCCTCAAAGACCTAGAGGAAACACAAACGCTGCTGGTGCAATCCGGCAAACCTGTTGGCGTTTTTAACACCCACAAAGACGCGCCACGCGTGTTGATCGCCAACTCGAACCTTGTACCGCATTGGGCAAACTGGGACCACTTTAACGAACTCGATAAAAAGGGTCTGGCGATGTATGGCCAAATGACCGCAGGATCGTGGATTTACATTGGTACGCAGGGCATTGTGCAAGGCACCTACGAGACCTTTATGGAAGCCGGTCGCCAACACTATGATGGCAACCTGAAAGGGCGCTGGATTTTGACAGGGGGCTTGGGTGGCATGGGCGGCGCACAACCCTTGGCGGCTGTGATGGCAGGGGCCTGTTGTCTGGCTGTTGAATGCGACGAAACCCGCGCAGATTTTCGCCTGCGTACGCGGTATGTGGATGAAAAAACCCATGACCTAGACGAAGCATTGGCGATGATCGACGCCTGGAGCAAGGCAGGCGAAGCAAAATCTGTGGCCTTGATCGGCAATGCTGCAGACGTGTTTCCTGAACTCTATAAACGCGGCATTAAACCGGACCTCGTAACCGACCAAACCTCGGCGCATGATCCGGTGCATGGGTACCTACCACAAGGGTGGAACGTCGCCCAATGGCGCGCCATGCAAGAAAGCGATCCCAAAGCCGTCGAAATTGCCGCGCGGGCCTCGATGAAGGTTCAAGTCGCAGCGATGGTCGCGTTTTGGAATGCGGGTGTCCCGACTGTGGACTATGGCAACAATATTCGACAGGTCGCGTTGGACGAAGGGTTAGAGGACGCCTTTGCCTTTCCAGGTTTTGTCCCCGCCTATATCCGCCCGTTGTTTTGTCGTGGAATTGGCCCGTTCCGGTGGTGCGCGCTGTCCGGCGATCCCGAGGATATCTACAAAACCGACGCCAAGGTTAAGGAACTGATTGACGATCCACATCTGCACAATTGGTTGGATATGGCCCGTGAACGAATTGATTTCCAAGGCCTGCCGGCGCGGATTTGCTGGGTCGGTTTGGGGCAACGCCACAAGCTGGGGCTGGCCTTCAATGAAATGGTGCGCAATGGCGAATTGTCAGCCCCCGTCGTGATTGGTCGGGATCATCTTGATAGCGGCTCGGTTGCCTCTCCAAATCGCGAAACCGAGGCCATGAAAGACGGCTCGGACGCCGTGTCAGATTGGCCGTTGCTGAACGCCATGTTGAATGTTGCAGGGGGGGCCACGTGGGTTTCGTTGCATCACGGCGGTGGTGTTGGGATGGGGTTTTCGCAGCATTCGGGCATGGTGATTTGTTGTGACGGAACCGAGGACGCGGATCGCCGTTTGGCAAATGTGTTGTGGAATGATCCCGCGACCGGCGTCATGCGCCACGCGGATGCGGGCTATGACATCGCGCTGGATTGCGCGCGTGAACAGGGGTTAAACCTGCCAGGTATTTTGAACTGCTAACGGCGCTCAACGGCTTGCTGTGTTAAACCCCGTTTCGCAAAAATCAAGGAGGGTGTTGGTTAGATCCTCCTTGCAGTCTTTGCCCGCCAGCCCATCAATGCGCCAACGCGAGGTGCATAGCGAGAGCATTGCCGAAACCATGAATACAAAATGCGCGCTTATCCTCTCACGCGAGACTTGCGGTTGTAACGCCTCTATTTCGTCCAGAAAAATCACCACTGTTGGGTCAAAACAGCTTTGGGCGATGTGACCCCAACGGGCATCCGACGAGACATGTGCAATCAGCCGACCATAGGCGGACCATGCAGCCCCGCCATGCAGCACCCAAAAAACGTGGCCCATATAAGCCTCGGAAAAAAGATATTTCAAAGTGACCCACTACCGTGCCTTGCACTTGGATCTGAGAGCCGCCAAGGGAAGCCATTTGGCGATCTCGTCGGTGGCCGGATTTAGCCCGCTTTTGCACCGTACAGCCTATGCCGCCAGCAAGCACGCCTTGGAGGGGTTTTTTAAATCCCTCCGCTCCGAGGAAAAACCATATGGTGTGAGTTGCGCGATCGCCGCCCCCAGTTTTGTCGCCACGAACATTGGTAGTCCGGCAGAGGCCGTGGATGGCACAGCACGTCCTGGGTCAGCGGATGACGGGGTGGATTACATGACGCCTGATGCGGCGGCCAAACAAATTTTGGACGGGTTTGAGCGTGGCCGAACCTTCATTCCGGTGGGCCGCGTTGCGCGCTTGGCGTGGATCGTGAACCGGCTATCGCCGCGGTTGTTTGAAATGCTGATGGAACGGCGCATCGGCAAAGACGGCGGCACGCCCGCGCCACAATGAGTGCTTTGACGTTGGGTTTTGTTATTTGCCAAGTCAAATTCGGACAAATGATATAATCCCGCTGTCAATCAGTTTCGCTGATAGTCCGGTTTCACTGGTGGCGTGGTTTATGTCCCCAACCGATCCCGTCAAACAGATCATCGCCGGATTATGCGCAAAATCTTGAAAGTGCTGATTGGGCATGCCCCCATCTTTTGGGTCGCGTCAACGCAAGCATTTAAAGTAGGGTTTTCAAAGTTGCGCAAAAAACCGCGCGTGCAGAACTGGGATGGAAAATGAAAACTCAAATTGAAGCACAATATACAACGCGGCAGGACCTAAAGGTTGCCAGCGTTCTTGCCGCATTCATTGAAGCTGAGGTCCTACCGGACACAGCTGTAAGCCCAACCGAATTTTGGGCAGGGTTTTCCAAACTGGTGCAGGATTTTGGCCCGCGAAACCGCGCCTTACTAGCGAAACGCGCCGATCTTCAAGCGCAAATTGATGCATGGCACAAGGTGCGCCGTGACGAAACACATGATGCAATCGCCTACAAAGCCTTCTTGATCGAAATCGGGTATTTGTTGCCTGAAGGGGGTGAGTTTGCAATTGAAACCTCAGGCGTTGACCCCGAAATTGCGACAATCGCTGGCCCACAATTGGTCGTACCATCGACCAATGCCCGTTTCGTTTTGAATGCCACCAATGCCCGTTGGGGCAGCTTGTATGATGTCTTTTACGGCACCAATGCAATGGGAACGCCACCTGTTGCAGGCCCTTTTGATCAGGGACGTGGTGGCCGTGTGGTGGCGCGATCCGCTGTGTTTCTGGACGAGGCATTTCCGGTTTCCGGTACCAGCCACAGCAACGCAACAACGTATAAAATTGAACAAGGTCATTTGCGCGTCGACGGCACCCAACTGTTGCACCCCGAAAAACTTGTCGGTTTCAAAGGTGACCCTGACGCCCCAAGCCACATCCTTTTGAAAAACAACGGTTTGCACGTTGAGCTAGTCTTTGAGCGCAACCACCCGATTGGTGAAAACAGCCCATCCGGTCTGGCTGATGTGGTGATTGAATCGGCGCTTTCGGCGATCGTCGACCTAGAAGATTCAGTTGCCTGTGTTGACGCACAGGACAAGGTTCAGGCCTATCAGAATTGGCTGGGTCTGATGCGTGGTGATCTGTCCGACACATTTGAGAAGGGCGGCAAAACGGTCACCCGCGCGCTGCACGATGACAGAACCTACGTAACGTCTGACGGGACGCAAGTGTCGGTGAAAGGCCGCGCGCTTTTGTTGGTGCGCAACGTGGGCCATTTGATGACCAACCCGGCCATTTTAGATCAGGAGGGCGCCGAGGTTTTTGAGGGCTTGATGGATGCAATGATCACCACGCTGATTGCCATGCATGACCTGAGCAAATCCAAAGGGCCGCGCAATTCGGCGGCGGGATCCATCTATGTGGTCAAACCCAAAATGCACGGCCCCGAAGAGGTCGCCTTCAGCGATGAGGTCTTCACATTTGTCGAGGGCGTGCTGGGCTTGCCGCACAACACCGTCAAGCTGGGCGTCATGGACGAAGAGCGGCGTACCTCTGTGAACCTAAAGGAATGCATCCGTGCGGCCAAACATCGGGTTTGTTTCATCAACACAGGGTTCTTGGATCGCACTGGCGACGAAATCCACACCTCAATGGAGGCCGGCCCGTTTAGCCGCAAAGATTTCATCAAGCGCAAGGGGTGGATCACAGCCTATGAGGACCAAAATGTCGATATTGGGCTTGAATGTGGGCTGTCTGGAAAGGCGCAGATCGGCAAGGGCATGTGGACAGAGCCAGACAATATGGCGGCGATGATAGATACCAAAATCGGACACCCAAAAGCCGGTGCTAACTGCGCATGGGTGCCCAGTCCGACGGCGGCCACGTTACACGCCTTGCACTATCACAAGATCGATGTTTTTGCTGTTCAAGCACAGATCGCGCTTGATGGTCGCCGCGCCTATGTCGAAGCGTTGTTGGATATTCCCATCGCCAGTTATCGCAAATGGACCAGCGCCCAGATCCGCCGCGAGGTGGAGAGCAATCTACAGGGTATCCTTGGGTATGTGGTGTGTTGGGTTGGTCAAGGTGTTGGGTGCTCCAAGGTGCCGGACATCAATGATGTTGGCTTGATGGAGGACCGCGCAACCTGTCGCATTTCGGCGCAACATGTCGCCAATTGGTTGCATCATGACATTGTTAGCAAAGATGAGGTGCAAAGCATACTGCGCCAAATGGCCGAGGTCGTAGACCGCCAAAACGCGACGGATCCGATGTATCAGCCAATGGCACCGGGATTTGATGGAATTGCCTTTCAGGCGGCCAGTGATTTGGTGTTTAAAGGGAGGCAAGACCCTTCTGGATATACAGAGCCAACATTGCACGCACGGCGTTTGGAGTTGAAAGCCCAGTAAGCAGCCCACACGCAGAGTGTTGGGGCGCGGGCAAGTGTCCATCACTTGGGAGAGGGCACGTCAGACCTATGCTTAAGCCTTTTTTAACCAAGAAGGCATTGGCGTGCAGGAGTTTGCCCAACAATCGACAAATGTCCAAGATAGAACAGATGTAAGCAACTTTAGCCGAGGACGAAATGTTTACATCAACGCCCAAGAAAACGGACCTGCCCGACCAGACCCGACCCAAGTCAAAACCTGTGCAGCGCCGTGATTTTCCTCCCTTGCAACCGCAAAGTGAAATTGGACGGCGCTATCCTGTTCGGCCAATGGTTGGGGCCCGTGAAAATCTTTTAAACAGCCTTAAGAAACTATGGCCGTTTCGATCAGGTCAATAAGCCGAGCCATGTGCAATCCCTATAATTGTGCCGCCCCGCAGAAATTGCATCTAGATGCGTAAACTCATGGCGGCACGGCGCAAAACGTCTAATGCGCGGTCAAATTCGTCTGTTTTGTCGAATTGGTTGATGGACGCCGTTGTCGCCAAGACCGCCGGCGAAGCCCCTATGTTCCCGATCGGCACCGCAATCCCTGCAGCGCCCATTTCAAATTCATTGCGAACATAAGCGTAGCCTTGAACGGCCGCTTGCTCGATCTTACTGCGGATCGAGGCCAAATTCATGTCCGTGGCTTCGGTAAGTTTCTCAAGGTTCAGACGTGATAGGTCCTTGTCCAATTCATTGTCCAACCCGCGTGCGAGTAACATCTGCCCAACCGCCGTTGGCAAAAGGGGCAATGTGCTGCCGACCGAAAACCCGATGGAAACCCTCGCTGATGAAATGGCGGAACGCGCGACATAGATCGCCCGATCTCCGTCGCGCATGGCCAGCGCTATTTCCCCTTCAAACTCTTCCGCGAATCGATTGAGGATCGGCTGTACCGCGCGGCCAAAGTCATTAGAGGTCAAATAGCCCCCTGCCACGGCCAGAATTTTTGGCGTCAGGCGAAACACCCGATCTTCTTTCTGAAGATATCCATTGTCTTCTAACGTCAGGCACAATCGTCTGGCCGTTGCGCGGTCAAACCCCGTTAGACGCGAAATCTCTGCCATCGTCAGGTCACGCCTGCCAGTCTCGAAGCAAGACAAAACCCTTAGGCCTTTGGCAAATGTTGATGCATTGTTTTTCTGGGTCATGTTGACAGGTTTTCCCAAGCCACATATGTTCTTTATTTGATGATTAGTGCGTTTATCGCACATATTGCAAGGAGGTCAAGCCATGCCCCGAACTGAAAACACGCCACAAATCTATTTGTCTGAAGACGCAGCACATTGGGTTGTTGTGGCCAAAGGCGCGGAATTGGACATACCCAGACCCGTTATTCCGGTGACATTGCATGGTCAACGGCTGGTACTGTTTCGGGATGACGAGGGCAAACTTGGCTTGATCGGTCGAAACTGCCCGCATCGCGGCGCGGACCTGTGTTTTGGCAGGCTCGAAGACAACGGGCTGCGTTGTCCGTTTCATGGGTGGCATTTTGATCGCAACGGACAATGTGTTGAACAACCCGCAGAGCCAGAAGATTCAATGATGTATCAACAAATCAAGGTGCCTATGATACCTGTTGTGGAACGGGATGGTGAAATCTTGGCATATATTGGCGAGGGAACGCCTGCCCCTGAACCTAAGGAAGGCGCGACAAAATGATCAGTCAGGACCTAAACGATCGGATAACACGAATTGGCCCAAAGGCCCCGGCGGGCGCAGTTCTACGCCGCTACTGGCAACCGGCAGCTTTGGCAGAAGAACTGGCGCATGGGGATCATGTGCCGGTGAACTTGCTTGGGGAACGGTTGGTTTTGCTACGTGACGATGACGGCGATTTGGTGCTGGCAACACGGATCGCCTCGACTGACGAGCCGCCAGCGTTCTATCCTGACGCCAAAGACATCGAGATCGACAAGTCGGGGCCGGTGTATCCAGTTGAAAATCGCAAAGGTTTGTTCTTTGCCTATATGGGCTCGGGCACACCACCGGAGTTCCCAAATTTCGACTGCTTTCGCGCACCGGATAGCCACGTCTTTGCTTTCAAAGGTTTGTGGGAATGTAACTGGTTACAGGCTTTGGAAATCGGAATTGATCCGGCCCATGCTTCGTTCTTGCACCGGTTCCTTGAGGATGAAGACACCTCGGAAGGATATGGCAAACAGTTCCGTGACAAAGCGGCCGACACAAACATACCGATGACGCAAATTTTGCGAGAATATCCGCGGCCGAGTATCGAGGTTGAGGAAACTGATTTTGGCTTAAAAATCACCGCACTGCGGGCGTTGGACAATGGCCAGACCCACGTGCGCGTCACCAATCAGATTTTCCCAGAGGCAATTTGCATTCCGATGTCGCGCGAAATGACGATTACCCAATGGCACGTGCCAATTGATGATGAAACCTGCTATTGGTACACGATGTTCACCAGCTTTCAAAATCCGGTCAACAAGGATTTGATGCGGGAACAACGGCTAAAAGAACATCGCTTGCCAGATTATGCACCGCTGAAAAACCGGACCAATGATTATCATTTTGATCCCGCTGAGCAGGCCACGACGACCTACACAGGCATGGGGCTTGATATCAATGTCCATGATCAATGGGCGGTTGAAGGCATGGGCAGCATTCAAGACCGCACACAGGAACATTTGGGTCGTTCGGATGCAGCTATTATCCGGTATAGACGGATGTTGCGCGCTGCGATTTCTGCGGTCGAGGATGGGGGGGATGATCTCCCGATGCGCGGTGCCATGACACCCTCTGAAATCGTTGGCCCGCTATCCAACGACGCAATTGCAGACAGTGCGGATTGGCTAAATGCCAGTCAGCAGGCCGACATGGCACGTCGGGCTGAATGCCCGTGGGACGCAACCGTTTGATACGGTGGGTTAAGGGAACACTATGAACAACAGTTTAGCCGATGAGATAAAATCTGGTGCGCTTGCAAGACTTGGGCATCGGGACGCAAGTTCTGCCATCCTGGCCCAAGGCGTCATTGAACAGGCAGCAACAAAAAGCATCGAAACCGTGCGTTTGGTCTTTGCGGACCAACACGGGATTTTACGCGGTAAAACCATCGCCGTCCGGATGTTGGCAGGTGCGTTTTCTTCGGGGATCGGTGTGCCGTCAACCTTGCTGTTGAAAGACACCTCGCACCGCACTGTGTTCGATGTTTGGGACGGCAACACCCCCAGCGCAGAAACGGGCCTTGAATCACTCCTCGGCGGGGCAAGTGATGTTCTGCTGGTGCCTGACCCCAGTGGATTTTACCCACTGCCGTGGTCGCCACATTCGGCGATTTTGATGTGTGACGTGATTGATCGCGCGGGCGCGCCGATTGCATTTTCATCGCGAACCGTTTTGCAAACGGCCGAGGATCAACTGCGCGACGCAGGGTTTCAGGCCGTTTTCGGTTTGGAAGTCGAGTTCCAGATTTTCCAGAAAACCAACGCCGCTTTGAACCATGAGCAAGCTACAGTCCCACCGGCACCGATTGAGACCAGCAACCTGACCCAAGGGTGGCAGTATCTGACCGATACCCGTTATAGCGAGGCAGAAGACATCCTCGACACGTTGCGCCGATATGCTGAAACGATGGGTTTGGCCCCGCGCACAATGGAAGTCGAAATGGGGCCTAGCCAGTTCGAGTTTACCTTCGATCCTTCCGGCCCAATGACCCAAGCTGATCGGTTTGTTTTGTTTCGCACGATGGTCAAAGAGGTCTGCGAGCAGCACGGATTACACGCCACATTTATGGCCAAACCCAAACTGGCCAACGCGGCGGCCAACGGCTGGCACATCCATCAGTCGTTGTTGGATGTTAAGACTGGCGCAAACGTGTTTAAATCCAAGGACAGCACCCTCACGCAACATGCCTCGGGATGGATCGCGGGCCTGTTAGAACACGCACCTGCGTCTTGCCTGCTGACCACGCCAACAGTGAATGGATACAAACGGTTCACCGAATTCCAGCTTGCCCCGAACCGCATCACTTGGGGTGCAGACAATCGCGGGGCTATGATCCGCGCGCTGCTATATCCTGATGACAACGCCAGCCGCATTGAAAACCGTGTCGCGGATACGACGGCCAACCCGTATTATGCCTTTGCTGCGCAAATTCTTGGCGGGCTGTCTGGGATCAAAGGGGGCAAATCAGCCCCGCCGCCCACGCAAACGCCCTATGCGAGTGATGCCGCACAACTGCCAGACAATTTGAGCACTGCAATAGACGCATTTGAGGCCAGCCAGCTTTTCAGGGACATGTTGGGTGAAGAATTTGTCGAATATCTGCTCCATATCAAACGCGCCGAATGGCAACGCTACCTGATGACCGTGTCGGAATGGGAACAGGCCGAATACTTCAACCTGTTTTGACATGACCCAGAAAGCAGAAACCATTCCCGTCGATGCGATCCTTTTTGAGGACATCATTGATGGATATTTTCCTTTGCAGGAAAGCTTGCGGCAGATGCTGGTTCGAAACGGCTTTGCCAGTGCTTGCGTCACGCTAAGTCATGCTCCGATTATGGATATTCCCGGCCTTTCGGCTGACGCCCCCGTACCGCTGCGATTGACACAGGGAACAGCTGGCAGTGCTGACAGGTTAGACATAATCGTGTCGTTAGATGGCACCGAGCCAAGGGTGAGCGGAGCAGGAAAGTGGCATTGGTACGCGGATGAAAGAGCGCAGGAAAAGCTGTTGTCGCCGTTCACACGCTTGGCTGAGCCGGCGATCGTGCAGGGTGTTGGCCTTATTGCGGGCCACACACCGACACAGAGCTTTGGACAGGTCGCGGTTTTGGACAAAAGCGATTTTGCAATTTTTCGGGGGCAGGGCCCTGATCTGCAAAAAACACCTGATGCGACAATGTGGGGCAATTCTTCGCAATCCAACGAGATCCATCGCGAGGTTGTTTTTCATCATCACGGGCTGTTTGAAACGCCCGCAATCGAGTTCGAGCAGAATTTGAAGCAACACCGAATAGCGAAGTTACCCACGCCAATGTTCACTGAAGTTCTGGTAAGGCTGTAGTTTGATACAGATGCATGCAGTGGTGATCCTGCCCAATGGGATTTCAAATAGGCGCCCGCAGGATGGCGAGGCCGCCAGCGATTAACAGTCAGTAAATCAAGTTGCCTTTTTAGAGGCTCGATAACGAAAATTCGCCACCCAAGTCTTGTTGCGCACCTCGGTCTTAATCAAATCCAGTACCAATTCCTGGATCGCTTCGAACAATCGGTTTGAGGGGTAGTCCCGCCGAGACCCGATACATAGTAGTCGCGAGAGTTTAGGTTCAACAATGCGGCGAGCCTGGACTGCGCCAGAATCAAGATGGTCGCGAACAAATATTTGCGGCGCAATCGTACAACCAAGTCCGGCAAGCATACCGTTGGTGATACCGCTGATCGAGTTCAGCTGTAGAGGTGCATTTGCCTCGAGCCGACTTAATAAGCCAGGCCGGTCAACCAATGCCCGCGCCGACGCACCGTGGCGCAGCAGCAATACCGGTAGCTCGGACAGTTCCGCAAAGGTTATCGGCGCAGGGTTATCCGAAATAACCGAAGTGCGCCCAACGCATAGAATTTCTTCTTCGAGCACGGCTTCAACCGTAATATTCTGGTTGCCCTGCGGCTTGTAAAATAGGCCTAAATCTACCTCGGATGCCAAAAGTGCTGCATGAATGCTACCGGATAACCCTTCTACAATCGACAAGCGCACCTTGGGAAAATCTGCCGAAACCCTGCGCATCAATGGCACCGAAATACCTTTCATCATTGAATAGGGCAGGCCAATGGCAAACTCACCAGCGGTCATGGAGCATGTCCTGTTCGGCTGTGCGGACGGACGCCAAAATATGGCGGGCATGGGCAAACAGGCGCTGCCCAGCTGCGGTTGGTGCCATTCCGCGCGGCTTACGAACGAACAGGGGTGATCCTAATTCGGCCTTCCAGGTTGCCGATATGGTGGCTGATCGCCGATTGCGCCACCGCCAGATGACTGGCGGCGTGAGACAAGTTGGCGTGCTCGAACACGGCAACGAAGTAAGTGAGCTGTTTCAGGTCCATCGCTTACCATTCTAAAATATAGAAGAAATTCATTCAAATAATACATTTTTCAGAACCTTTTTTGCACACTAATCTTCCCCGGCACGACACAAAAAATGACGACAGCGCTGCCCTTAGAGAACATTCGTATTGTCGAGATGAGCCATATGATCATGGGGCCAGCCTGTGGCATGATTTTGGCACAGCTTGGTGCCGAAGTGATCAAAGTCGAGCCACCCAAAGGCGATAAAACCCGTTCGCTGGGCGGCATGGGGACAACATTTTTCCCCTGTTCAATCGTGGCAAACGTTCTGTCGTATTGGAACTTGAAACCAAAGAAGGGCGCGCCGCCTTTGACGCGTTGTTGTCACGCGCCGATGTGTTCATCGAAAATTTCCGCGATGGGCAGCTGGAGCGGCAAGGCATCAGCACCCAAGACTTGCGCGACCGCCATCCTGATCTGGTCATTGCCGGACACAAAGGATTCCTCTCTGGCCCCTATGAACATCGCCCGGCGCTCGATGAAGTTGTGCAGATGATGAGCGGTTTGGCAATGATGGCTGGATCGTTGGAGAATCCGTTGCGGGTTGGGTCTTCGGCCAATGACATCATGGGGGGCATGTTCGGTGTAATCGGTATTCTGGCGGCACTGCTGGAGCGCGAACGAACGGGCAAGGGCAAAGAAGTTCGCGTCGGTTTGTTTGAGAACAGCCTGTTCATGGTTGCCCAGCATATGGTGCAATACGACCTTTCAGGTGCGCCCTCGGTGCCGATGCCCGAGCGTGTTCATGCTTGGCCTATTTACGATATTTTCAAACCCCGTGACGGCGAGCAAGTGTTTATCGGCGTTGTGACCGATGGGCACTGGAACGCGTTTTGCGACACCTATGGAATTGGCGAGTTTCTATCCGATCCTCGTTTGGAAAACGCGACCGACAGGATCAACGCCCGTAATTGGACTGTGCCGATTGTCGCGCAAAAAATCCTTCAATATGACCTTGCAGAACTGATCAAAACGCTGGATGCGCTAAACATTCCTTCTTCATCAATCGAGCAAGCAGACGTTTGGCTGCTGCCGTGTTGCGTCTGGTCTGCAAGATTTCATCCAGAACTACCCCATTCTGATCAACTGCTCGCCACAGCCAGAATTTACGGCCTTTAATCTTTACAACGACTTCGTCCAAATGCCAGAACTCGCCGAGTTGAGATTGCCTGCGGCGTAATCCACACGCAATAGCGGGCCCGAATTTAGCAACCCATCGACGGATGGTTTCGTATGAAATATCGATACCGCGTTCCAGAAACATCTCTTCCACCTCGCGAAAGCTGAGATTGAACCGGCAATACAGCCAGACCGCGTGGGTGATGATTTCAGGTGGAAAACGGTGACGCTTATAGCTGATCGATGGTGTGCTCATCCAAAATCCATATTGGGAAAAGTCAGGTAGAGCAAATGGAGACAGTTAACGTGGCAATACCAAGGGCATTGGTTCACTGCGCTTCGACTGTCACACAGTACTCACTAAGTCCATCTTTGGGCTGATACTCCGGCCCGCAGAACATGCGTTCCACCGCTTCGTACCAAGTTGTCCTGTTGATCCGGCTTGAGAAATTGTAACCACCTTGCCAAGAATTGAATCGTCCCATCGCACCGTCGCGGTGGAACTGGATGAAATGCGCGGTTTCGTGGTCCAACCGAAACGCGGTCTGATTTGGCACCGGTGATAGCACACGGTGCGCAGTGCCCATGCTTTGGGCTAAATCGAACTTTGATAAGGCCGCTGTCAGGACCGGTGTGATGGCTTGCGGCATTTCGCTCAGAACATAGTCAAATTTAGGCGGCGCCTCGTTCGGTGCGAAGGGGATGAGGGAGTGCCCATATACAGCCTCGTCGTCTAGTACGACGCGGCCTTGCGCTACCTTTGTCAAATCCAGTGGTGCGGAGAAATCAGGCGCATCAGGGAAGTCGTAGAAGGCATAGAAGACCTGCGCGCCAGAAGTGCCTTTCAGAAGCTGTTCGCAGGCGTCGTCGCAGTTAAAGAAGCTGTTATATTTGAAAGACAGTACATTCTTTCCACGCAGATCGATGGATGACGGGCCGTAAACGCGTTCCAACTCGTCGAATTTGACATTCTGCCGATCGCGCCATTCTTTTTTCCATTGAGCATACCCGTAATAGGCCGCAAACAGCAGCGGCATGGCGATCAGAACCGTCAGAAGTATCTTTCGCTTGCTCATCCTAGGATCCTGTAGGGGCACGGAAAACTCCGGAGGAGTATCTTCATGTATCGTGCTCTCAAGTCAAGCCGGTTTGTTACGGTTTAGTGACAGTATATGTATTTGACTTATCCCTCCAAAAACGAACGTTTGCAGGGGCAGAATTTAGCCGGAAGCAGCAATTCGGCGGTGGGGCTCAATATCTTCTTAATCCGCTGAGCGACCTTTGAAACGCATCACGGAGAAGGGCGGTTGCGAGCCTAAAGTGCAAGATGCTGCACCGGCCACGAACGGCGGCTCGGCTCAAAGATATGCGTTTGTATTGTGCAGCACGATATTGAACCCCTCATCCGGAGAAGGCGCGACAAAGTGCTTGGAAAGCCAGTTAACGTGACAACACCCAACAGTCCTCTTTCCAAAGTGTGGGTATCCCGAACGCTAGTTGCGATACGGCAGAATTTCATCTGCAGACAGAGCATATCCGATTTCGGCAAGATGAGTACTAAGGGATGACACGCCAAACATACCAATGACATTGACGGCTTCGAACATATTTTTGGATTCATAGGGCGTTGATGTTGTGACAAAGACCAGTTGGTTTGCCGGTGGCGGTGGAACGTGGACGCATGCACCTACATAGGGCACCAAAATAAATGCTGTCACAGCAGTGCCCTTGTGATCAATCGGCACCATGAAACCGGGCAAGCGCACAATCTGGCCGTTCCAATCCGTCCGAACTCCAGTAGATGCGGGTTGATCCCTGGTGAGGGACGTTTGTTCGTCATGGGGGAGCAATCCGCGCAAGGCGCTCGGAAGGCTTGTTTCATTTTCTGGCAGCAAGTCCTCCCAATCTAGATCAATGTAGCCTTGGGCATGCGATATGCTAGGTAAAAGAGCTGTTGCCGCTATACCGGCAAGAACCGCACGGCGATGAAAACACTGGTTCACCATTCGTAGTCCTCAAGTTCGTCAGCTGCTATGGAATAGCCGGTTTGGCCCAGGCTTGTGGATTGCAGTTGCGTGCGCAACAGGCCAGTAACCCAGATCGGGTTCCAAAGCTTATGACTTGGCCAAGGCGTTGCAGAACTCACAACGACCAGTTGGTTTGCTGGTGGTGGTGGTGTGTGGATACAGGCGCCGACATAGGGCACGAGCATAAAGTCCTTTACCCCCTCGGGGCTGACATCGAAGGGGGCGATGTAGCCGGCCATTTTGACATACCTGCCGTCGAGGTCTTCGTTCAACTTGACCGCATTGGCATCATAGACGGGGTCCCAAAAACCATTGGCCTCGTCCATATCACCTTCGCCGATAATTTCGGAATACGGCACGCCGGGCGGCAGTAGATCGTCCCAAGTGATCTCTCTCGGGGATTTGGCAAATGCTTGCTTGGGCATCATGAGTGACGCGACAAAAAGCTTAAGTGTTGTTCTGCGATTGAGCATCGGGCCTCCTGTAACCAGTCTTAGGTTTTCACAACCATACCATCCGCGACAGACATTCTGTAAGCTCGAATTGCAGGCACCAAACTTACGATTGCGCCAGCGCAGATAACGCCAATTATTACCCAGAACTCGCGCAAGGTTGGCGCTTCGATTGGTAGCCATAGGCCAAAGGCGCTGTCAAGGATGGGCTGCGCTATCATCAGCCCAATATACAAAAGCGCCAAGCCTAACACCGCCCCAACCGTCGCCATCACCATAGCCTCAAACACCAGCATTCCGAGGATTGTAAAAGGGCGTGCGCCCATGGCACGAAAGATCGCCATCTCGCGGCGTCGCTCATTCAGGCTGGAAAAGATGGTCGCCATCATACCAATCAGCGCCGTAACGACCACCATCGCCGACACAGCAAGCAATGCCGTTTCAGCAATGCCGACAATCGCCCAAAGCTCTTGCAAGGCGACACCTGGCAGGATCGCCAGCAAGGGCTCCTCCGGATATTCGTTGATGGCACGTTGCAGTGCAAAGGTTTGCAGCGGGCTTTTGACGCCGACAAGCGCCGCTGTCACAGCTTTGGGCGTCAGGTCCATCTGCCGGATCGCATCGGTTGGTGTTGCACGGCCGGGCGCCTTCGCACCGCTTTTCCAATCCACATGGATCGCCTCGATCGCCTTCAGACTGACGATCACCGTGCGGTCCACCGGCGTTCCGGTTTTTCCCAAAATCCCCGACACGCGAAACGGTTGATCCTTGTGTTCGGTGAACGACGCCAGCCCATGGGCCACGACAATCGGGTCACCCACCTTGTAGCCCAAAGTGGCGGCGACATCTGCGCCGATCACGGTGTCAAACAGGTCATCCATCACGGCCCCCTGGGAAACGGCAAGCGATCTGCCTTGCCGGTATTTATAGTGCTCGAAAAAGGCTTTGGTCGTGCCCATCACGCGGAATTGGCGATGGCTGTCCCCCAGCGAAATTGGAACGATCCAGTCCACGTCAGGGCGCGCCGCGATGTCCTGATAGCTTTGCCATGTCAGGTTGTTGGTCGCATTGCCAATGCGGAAAATAGAATAGAGCAAAAGCTGCACCGATCCAGACCGCGCCCCGACGATCAAGCTGGTGCCCGAGATCGTATCCGCAAAGCTGGCCTTGGCCCCGGTGCGCACCTTTTCGACACCAAGGAAAAGCGCCACCGACAAAGCAATGGCAAGCACGGTCATCCCAACCGTCAGCGCGCGGGCAAAAAGCGAGGCAATGGCGAGGCGAAAAATCATGTTGCGGCCCTTTCAATCTGCGCGATATCCTCGATCTGAATCACCCGGTCGAAGCGCTCGCCAAGACGTGGATCGTGGCTGACCATCAAAAGCGAAGTTTCATGTGCCGTTATCTGCGCAAATAACAGGTCCAGAAAGGCCGCCTGACTGTTTGCGTCAAGCGCAGAGGTGGGCTCGTCCGCGATGATCAGCGGCGGCTGTCCAATCAAAGCACGAGCAACTGCCACGCGCTGCTGTTGGCCAACGCTTAAGGCGGTTGCTTTTGCCTCCACGGCATGATCGGGCAAGCCAAGTGCTGAACATAGCTTTTCTGCCTCGGTTGCAGCATCAGCCACGCGATTTCGGCGGATAGGGGCAAAGCGAAGCGGGAGAAGAATGTTGTCCCTCACAGATGCAAAAGGCAGTAGATTAAATTGCTGAAAGATCACCCCGATCTGTTCTGCGCGAAACTTGTCTCGTGCGCCACCAGAAAGGGAAGTGATTTCGGTTCCCGCAATCGTGACCTTGCCTTGATCCGGCAGAATTGTCCCACAGATCAGCGATAGCAACGTTGATTTGCCCGACCCGCTTTCACCCAACAGTAAAACAGACTCGCCCTTCGCGACCGATAAATGAGGGACCGTCAGGGAAAACCCCGCCTGCCCACGCCAACGATAGGCAACGTCTGAAATATCAAGAACTGGGCCAGCCAACGGTGTTTAACGCCCCAACCCCAGAACCGGCGTATCACGTTCCACTTCATAAGCCTGCGCACCGGATGCGGTGAGGAGTTGTACTTCGACCTCTTTGGCGTTCGGGAAGGTGTTGAAATAGGCAAAGGTGATTTCGGTTAAGGCATCAGGGTTTTCGCAGGTCAGCGCATACTCTGCATGGAATTCAGTATGCCCGCTTTCGTCCGCATGATCCTCATCTGCGTGATCGTCATGACCTTCGTCTGCATGGTTGTCTTCACCATGTTCACTATGCATGGCTTCACTTTCCAGCTCGGCGTGCGCCTCGGCAACGATACAACCCGCCGCCTCTGGCATAACAAACAGATCAAGAGGTGCGCTAAGTAAGGCCACCGCTGCATCTACCGCATCTTTATCCACGTCATTTTCAGCGGCATGTTCAAACCCAACAATGTCGGCCCCTGGGGCTTCAAGCTCCATCACAACGGCTGTGCCATCAACCGCTATATTCAGCGTACCAACGCCATGTTTATGGGCGTCAAGTTGTCGTGTGCTTTCGGCAAAGGCAGGAAAGGCGGTCAGAAGTGCAACAAGGCTGATTGTGTGTTTCATGAGATATCCAGTAAGGTTTTATGAGAGTGGTTCAAGCCGCGCAGGAGTTGCACAGCCCGTGAATTTCAACGATGTGCCTTTGCGCATGAAAGGCATTTTGGTCAGTCAGTGCAGTGAGTTTGGGCAACAAACCGCCCCCATCATGTTCTTCAACTGATCCACAGTTTTCGCAGATGGCAAGTACGGGTACGCTTTCCACATGATTGCAACGACAAGGCACAAAAGCTTTCTTAGATTCAAGCCGATGCGCGCGCCCTTGATCGGTGAGCGCTGAAAGGGTGCGATACACCGTCGGAGGGGCGATATCCGGCTCGCCAATCTGAAGATGCCCTAGAATTTGGTAGGCCGTCATGGGTTTATCACTTGCCGTCAACACGCTCAAAACATCCCTCTGCCGTGCGGCTGCGCGCTTTCTCATCAGTGGTGCTCCTTGCTTGGAAAATGGTTATTTTATAAAGTAACACATGGCAAGAGATGAATACAGGCATCACGAATCCATTCAGGTGCAAAATGTACTTTGGGCAAGATGATTGGGACCTTGCGGCCAACGGTGTCGACTATGACCTGTTATAGCTGACGGGTTACGGCCAATAGTGGCCTTGCCCTGACCGGTCAGGACGTCCCACATCCGCAGCACCCGAACATAGGGACACTTTACCCGCCACTGGGCCACACGGAGCCTTATTCAATTGTTCGAAAGGTACTGGCTGGGCAGGCAGTTTCAAGCTATCTAGCCTGCCCCGAAATTCCCTGATAACAAGAGAAATACAGGGAAACATTGCTGATTTTGCCGGTATTCGAGCCTGTCACCTTGATTTAGCAAAGAAAACAGCGGCTTGGTCGCGATTTACCTAAACTTGTTAACAGGGAAATTTTGTTCTGGTATCAGTGAATTAGTGACGACGAACAGGGAAAAATTGGTGGCAGCATTTTGGCACACGGTTTCGTATCAAATACTTGCTCCGGCCTGACGGTGTTAGATGAAGTCGGAACTAATGCGCCTAAAACCATAGGCCGTGTTCCGACAATCTATTCACATTCCGGCCTTAAGGTGTGACTGTCTGACGTCAGACATATCGAAGGCTCACCAAAGCGAGCACTTGGATTGGTGAACGGGTTTAATAGCCATTATTTCTTTGATGCTGACCCTGCTCGAGCAGAACTTCTAAAGGCATTGAAAAGCGAATTCCCGAAAAAGGACATCAGGGTCCAGGTCGGCGATGCGAACCCGTTGATCCAAGAACTTGCCCGAGGCTTCAATCACAATGGCACACGTGGGGTAGCATTTCTCGACCCGTATGGCCCGCATCTAGATTGGCGGACTGTTGAGGCCCTTGCTGCGACAAAGAAATTTGAAGTCATTATCAACTTTCCCTTGGGTATGGCTATCAATCGATTGATCACACGATCAGGGGACATTCCAGATAACTGGCGGCGTGATCTCGACAAGTGCTTTGGCACAAATGATTGGAAAAAGCTGGTTTATGATGACCAACCAAACTTGTTCGGTGACATTGATCGCCACAAGGTCGACGACGCTGGTTCTCGGCTCCTAGGCCTATACGTTGACCGGTTGAAGGGATTGTTTAACCATGTTGCTACCCCCAGTGTAGTTAGAAACACGCGCGGCATCGCTATCTATTACATGATCTGGGCTGGACCACATGGTCTCGGCCATAAGATTGCGGACCACATCCTAAAACAGGGTGAGAAAATCAAAGCGCCAAAGCCAAATCGGTAGAATTCACCTGCTGCAAACATTCTTGTCAATCACTGAAAACATTTATGGCGAGCTACACACAGGGGCACTTTTTGGGGCATTCTGGCCACCAGAGGTCCACACGGAGCCTTATTCAACTGCTCGATGACTGTTGGCTGGGACGGTAGGATTCGAACCTACGATCTGCGCTACCAAAAAGCGTTGCCCTACCACTAGGCCACGTCCCAACTAAGCGGGTAGATACGATGCCCCGCGTGACTCTTCAAGCCCCGAAAGTGGAAAAATTCACATCCTTGCCAGCTATTCTTCTTGAGCCTCGTGGTTCAGCAGATCACTTGTGGCGGCATCGCTACGTTCGGCCTCAATCATGCGCTCTAGTTCTTGATCGTTGGAAACCCCGACGTTTTCAACAGCATTATCTATGCTGGATTTGGCAGGCACACGTGTCTTGGTGCCTTTGGATGGTGTTTTTACCGAAGCGGCGGGCTTTTTAGGCGGTTCTTGCAGGACGTCGTGAATGGCGCGAATCGCTTCGCCGCGTGCCAGCGCCAGATCTGACTCGCGTTGATCCAGCCACGCAGATAACCGAAGGGTTGCTGTGTCTTTGCTCGCGGATTCGATCCAGACACTTGGGGCAGGGGTCGCCATCACAAACGGCAGTGAGTTCAGCCGATCCAGCACGACGCGCCGTTGCTGTTTCAGCCCTTTACTGATGTCGACAACCTGGTCAAAGTGAAATCGCCGTGTCCGGTTGCGTGAGTAGTTGATAATACGGCTTTTGAACACGGTGGCGTTCGGGATGCGGATGTGGTTCCCATCTAGTGACAACAAAATTGTTGCCCGCGAGGTTAGGCGGATCACTTTACCCAGATCACCATTGATCTCGATCAGATCATTAGGGCGAAACGGTTGACGCATTGATAGCAAAATCGAGGCAATGAAGTTCTCGACCGTGTCGCGCACAGCGAACCCAATTGCCAAACCAATGATCCCGGCCGCGCCCAGAATGGTCGACAGCAACGCGCTGGCGCCGATGATATCAAGTGATACGACAATGGCGGTGATGACTGCCCCAACGCGGATCATCTGGCGATAGATATCAGCGATAAAGGCGTTCGGTGCGATCTGGTCCCAGGGGCGTTTTTGTCGGGCAATGAAAAGCCCGAAAAACACGATCAAGGCAAAAACCACAAACGCCACCAAAGCCAGTGGGATAAAAGAGATGGCTTGTTGTATGCGAGTTTTGAACCGCTCTACAGCCGGGTTTAGCCGCTCAACCAGATCGGTGGTTTCCGTCACACTATTCTCGATTGTGACCACGCCGTCGACACGGCTGACCAACTCGCCCAGACGGCCAATCGTCGCTTGATCCAAGGCGCTGCCCTTAAGCGAAACGATACCTGATGAAACCGTGACGGTCACATCATCATAGCCGTCAAGCTCCCCTAAAATATCGCGAATACGCACAGCGATGGCAGCGTCTTGTTGGGCGCTGTCCTCGACCTCGATTGTGCCGGTGGGTTGGGCTTCTGAGCCGTCTTGGGCATAGGCTGGCAAGGACAGCAGCAGGAAAATCAGCAGGCTTTTGATCAGACGCATCTTGGGAAATCCGTGTATAGTAAATATGGCCCAAGCTTACCTGCGCCATATTCGCAATACCAGTCTGATATTCCTGACCTTAGATGGTTTGGTCGTAATCACCCACACTGGGCTCGGTCCGCACCACGGCGTCGATATCTTTGAAAATGGCGCGCATTTCGGCGTCGCTTTCCGGGCTTTCGCAAACCACCACCAGATTGGGGGTGTTGCTGGAAGCGCGTACCAGACCCCATGCCCCATTTTCCAAGATAACCCGCGCGCCGTTGACGGTGACCACTTGGGCAATTTTGCGCCCGGCAATGCTGCCGCCGTCCTTGTGCATCTGCACCAGTTTGGCAACCAGTCGTTCCAAAACGTCGTATTTTTCCGTGTCGCTGCAATAGGGTGACATGGTTGGCGTGGCGAAGGTCTCGGGCAAGGCACGGTTCAAATCCGACATGGATTTGTCGGGATTTCGGTCCAGCATTTTGCAGATTTCAACCGCAACACGCATGCCGCAATCATAGCCCCGCCCAATGGGTTTGGCCAAAAAGTAGTGACCGGATTTCTCAAACCCTGCCAGCGCGCCGATCTCTTTGACGCGGCGCTTCATGTGGCTGTGACCGGTTTTCCAGTAATCGGCCTTGGCGCCGTGTTTTTGCAACTCGGGGTCAGAGGCAAACAAGCCAGTGGACTTAACATCTGCCACGAAGGTCGAGTTCGGATAAAGTTTGGCAAAATCCCGCGCCATGATGACACCAACCTTGTCGGCAAAAATCTCTTCACCCGTGTCGTCCACCACACCACAACGATCACCGTCGCCATCAAATCCAAGCGCCAAATCAGCGCCAGACTCCTTAACAGACGCCGACATATCATGCAGCATTTCCATGGCTTCGGGGTTCGGGTTGTAATGCGGGAAGGTGTAGTCCAGTTCGTTGTGCGACGGTACAACTTCAACGCCGATGCGTTTGAACAACTCAGGCGCAAAGGCCGACGCGGTGCCGTTGCCCGTGGCGCAAACCACTTTGAGCGGGCGGGACATTTTGAAATCGCCGACCAGATCATCGAGATAAGCCTCTTTCACACCCTCAATGAATTCGTATTTTCCGCCCTCATGGGCTTGGCCTTGGCCGCCCAAAACGATGTCACGCAACTCGTCCATTTCATCCGGTCCGTGTGTCAAGGGGCGCTCAAAGCCCATTTTCACACCGGTCCAGCCGTTCGGGTTGTGACTGGCCGTGACCATAGCAACAGCTGGCGCGTCTAGATGGAACTGGGCGAAATAGGCCATAGGCGACAGGGCTGGGCCGATGTCTTTGACGTGGATGCCCGCCTGCATCAGGCCCAACATCAGGGCGTTTTTGATCGACAGCGAATAATCACGGTAATCATTGCCAACCGCAATCACTGGCTCGATGCCGCGTTTGCGCATTTGCGTGCCCAGACCCAAGCCAAGTGCGGTGATCCCCGCCAGATTGATGTCGTCAGGATATTTCCAGCGGGCGTCATATTCGCGAAACCCTGTCGGGGTGATCATCGGATCACGCAGAAATTCCCACGTGTTTTCACGAACCTGTTGGCTTGGTTTTTTCACGGCATAGTCTCACTTTTAATCGGGTTACTGGCTGTTTAGGACGAGACTTGCTCACGCAAGATCGACGCAGTCAATGACATCATCAGATAGGCCCCGGCAAAGATCAAAAACGCCAATATGGTGTTCTCGAATTTGCGCGGATATGTGGCCTCGTCGGGCGGGGTTGGACTAACGCCCAGCGACAAATAGCGGGTTTGGCGATTGGCTTCGACCTGCGCTGTATCCATCTGCTGCAAGGCCTGCTGCATCATCATGGTCCGCGTCTCAAGGTTGATGTTTGCAATTGTCAGTTTGGCCTTGGTATCCGCAATGGAATCCGCCCCGTCGGCCCCTTGGGTCAATAGAGAGCGTAGTTTGGAAATCTCATCAGAACGGGCCTTGAGCCGCCCTTCAATCTGATTGACTTTGGTCTTGTTGGGCCGCGAATTTGATTTCAGCTCGACCAGGGTTAACCGGTCTTCGGTCTGCATCAATTCCATTTGCTGGATTTGACTAGAGAGCAACGCGACCTCGGTTTCAATACTCACCACATTCGATGCTTTTTCCAGCCTCAGAACTTCTTGTTGCGCCGCCAGCATTTGCGCCTCGGCTTGGCCGAAAATATCCTGTGCGCCCTTCATTTGGTCATCCCGTAGGCGCGCGGTCATTTGGTCAACCTGTTCCTCGGCATAGGAAATCAAGGCGTTGGAATAGGTCGCACTCACCTCTGGGTCTGCAGCCACCACTTCCATTTTGATGATGCCTTCGGTGGGATCATAACTGATCTTCACGCGCCGCTCATACAGCTTATAGGCGGCTTCGTTGCTGGCTTCTGTATCAATACGCTGAATGGCATCGATCCAATCCTGCGCGAAATGCGACTTAAATCCGTGGTCCGTATTCAGCCGCAACATAGCGTCGCGCGATTGCAGGTAGCTTTGCACTGAAATCGAATCCTGCGAAGTCGCGAGGCCGGTGCCACTGAACATCCCGCCCAGCCCGCCTGCGCCGCCTTGGCCATCAGCCTTTTGGATAACGAACTGGGATTTGGTGGCGTACATGGGCGTGGCGATCACATAGTAGTAATAACCAACCATCAACGTGGGCAGCAGCACAAAGAACAGCAACCGCGACATAAGCAACGTCAGTTTGCGGCGCCGCCGTTTGGCGATATCACGTTGTATATTGATAATTTCTTGGGCGCGCGCGCCTGCGGTATCGACCTCGGTCGAGGGCAAGTTGGTCTGACCTGTCGGGATGGTCTGCGGCAATTGCACCTTGACAGCGGCCGGTTCTTGATTGTCAGCGGTGACCAGTTCCAACACATTGGCCCGCTGGAAGGGATCAATGCCCTTGGCACGTAACAGGCGAATGGCGTCGAAATCCGATATCGGGGCCAGCCCGTGCTTTTGCGCCACACGTCGCGCCATGCGCAGTTGACGGCCTGTTAAACCCTCCTTGCGGATATCATCAATGCTTTGTTCTGTGGCAACTTCGCGGGCATCAGACACATCACTGCCGACCACCTGTTGAGTCTGCTGGGCCATCGTTTGGCCAACCGTTTGCTCTACATTTACAGTCGCACCTGCAGTGGTATTGACGGCCGCACTGGGTGCAGCACTGGGGGCTGCATTCAGCGACCCGCTGCGACGGATGCGATATTTTTTGGCTTTAGGCTTCGTAGTCATAAAGTTGCTTCGCCTCTTCCAAGGTATTGAACATGTGTAGTCGGCCATCGCGCAACACAGCCGCCGAGCGACAGAATTTTTCCAGCACGGCGGGGTCATGTGACACGATCAGAACGGTCGTTGTTTGCAGGCGCTCCTTTAGGATATCCCCTGCCTTTTTATTGAATTCCGCATCCGTTGTCGACGGCATCCCCTCATCAATCAGATAGAGATCGAAATCCAGCGCCAGCATCAAAGAAAAGCTAAAGCGCGAACGCATGCCTTGGCTGTAAGTGCCCACCGGCATGTCGAAATATTCCTCAAGCCCACAGAGCCATCGGCAAAACGCCTCGATGTAATCAGGGTCCAACCCGTAAAGCCGCGCGATATAGCGCGAGTTTTCCATCGCTGACAATTTGTTGATCACACCGCCCATAAATCCAAGCGGGAATGAAACCCGACAGGTTTTGGTGATCTGACCCTCATCCGGTTTTTCCAAACCGGCCATCATATTGATGATCGTGGTTTTGCCAGTGCCGTTTTTTGCCAGAATGCCGATAGAATTGCCCAGTTCCACGCGAAAAGAGGCGCGATCAAGGATCACCTTGCGCTGCGTACCTGTCCAAAAAGACTTACTTACATTTACAAACTCGAGCATATTCGCCCCGGCGCTGCCTCTTGTTGCCGTTACCCTTAACGGGTTTTGGTTAACAGCCACTGTATTTTGGCTTTACGGCAATATTATGTCTCAGATTCCTCCGAGACTCCATAAATGTTTGGCAAAAACAGCCCAATTGCATCAAATATGTGAACAATGGCGGCTAATTTCCGCTGATTGGTTCAAATTGTTTCCAAGTATTGGGCAATTACCCAAAGAAACTGACGATCAACGTCGTGCCCAACAACACCGATATCCAGATCACCATTGCACCGGTTGGCCATGTGCTTGCCATGCGTCCTTCGGGGCCATGTGAATGATAAAGCCCTGCGATGATGTTCTTCAATCGCTGGGTCAGGAACGACAAAATGCCATTCCAGATCGCCGCCACCACAGTCGCGATTTTGCGGATCATGCGCGGCAGCAACCAGCGGTAAGACCAATCTGAATCGAGGTTCACTGACCTAAGCTCGGGCGGATAGATGCCGGTGCGCATCAGCACAGTAAAGGCAAGTGCCGAGAACATCAAAAGTTGCATCTGGGTGATGACGTGGGTGGTGGTATAGGAGATGTATTCCACCTCGTAGGGCAACAGTGCATAGAGCGGTTGGGGGTAAACCCCGACGGCGATGCAAAAGAACGATGCGATGCCCATCGCGATGAGCATATGGGGCGGCGCCTCTTTTGGGCGCAAGCCGCTGTCATGGGCAAAAAATGCGAAATACGGGATTTTGATGCCAGAGTGGTGGAACACACCGGCCGAGGCAAACAGAAGGATTGCCCAGATATAGTAGTAATGCTCCTTGGCGGAGGCAGAGAGGATCAGGGACTTGGTTACAAAGCCGGAAAACAGCGGAAATGCGCTGATTGAGGCGGCCCCAATAACACAAAAGATCATTGTGAGCGGCATGGTTCTATAAAGGCCGCCGAGCTCGGAGCCTTTGGCTGTGCCGGTTCGAAACAGGACTGCGCCGACGGACATGAACAGCAGGGCCTTATAGAGGATATGGGCAAAAGCGTGGGCCACTGTGCCGTTGAGCGCCAGTTCGGTGCCGATGCCAATACCAACCACCATAAATCCGAGCTGGTTGTTCAGGGAATAGGCCAAAACCCGACGCAGATCGTTTTCGATGACCGCATAAAAGATCGGGAACAGCGTCATGATTGCCCCGATATAGATCAGGATTTCGGTGCCCGCAAATCCACGGGCTAACGCGTATACAGCGAGTTTTGTTGTGAAGGCGGACAGGATCACTGTACCGGTGACGGTGGCGGCAGGATAGGCGTCTTGCAACCAGTTGTGCATCAAGGGAAAGGCGCATTTAATGCCAAAGCTGAGGAAGATCAGCCAGGTGGCGAGGCTACCTAATGTCATGTTTTCAAAGGCAATAGAGCCCGTTTCACGGTAGAACAGCGCCGCACCCGCGATCAATATCACGCCCGAGCCAATTTGCACGACAAGGTAGCGGATACCAGTGTGATATGCCCCTTCGGTGCGCCGCGCCCAGATTAGAAAGACCGAGGCAATAGCGGTGCCTTCCCAATAAAAGAACAGGGTGATGAGATCGCCCGCGAAAACAGCCCCGATCGCAGAACCTGCATACAAGAGTGCTGCGACCTGTTGGACTGTATCGCGCACGTGCCATGCATAGAGGTTGCCAAGAAACGCGGCCAGGCTGAACACCAACCCGAAAATTCTTGCCATTGGGTCAACGCGCATCAATTCCAATTCAAACCCGAAAAACCCGACCTGCAACAACATACCTTCTGGCAGATACCAAATCTGAAAGCCTGCCAGTATAGGCAGTGCCACCAGCAAGACGCTGCGCAGGACCACGGGGACAAATGGAGCAACCATTGCCGCCAGAAAGAACAAAAATGCTGTCGGGATGATATCAACCATCATGTGTCGCCTTGTCGAGCTGGTCTTCTGGGTAATCTTCAGATTCGACGTCATAGGGGGCGTAGTAATCTTCGTCCCGTTTCAGGAAAATGCGCATGAACCGGGCGCAAACCACCAGAGCCGCGCACATGAAAAAGCCGTAGAGTGCATAAAAGCCGGGGACCTCTTCGATGGCCAAATAAACGTGTTTTTCATAGAAGAAGTCCGCAAGAAACAGCAGAGCGCAAACCCCGTAAATCCCGTAAACAAGTCGATCGACACTGGATTTGTTGCCCGTCCATAAAAACATCCGCCCAAGGGCAGGCAGTTTGGCTGGATCGGTTTCATGTTTTGACATGGCTAGGCGTTCCCTTCTTTTGCGGTCAGGGTTTGCGCCCACTTCAGCGCATCTTCTTTGGGGATCGTCAGGGACTTGGATATTTTCCACGCCAGTCGATTTTCATTCAAATCGGGAAACCGTTTACGCAGTTCTTTCAATTCTAACAAACGGGCTTTGGGCAATGCCTTGCATTGGCGGATAGTCTCATCAATGCTCAAGTCAAAATGTTCCCGCAACGCTTTGCGAATGTACAGCTCGCGCTGGCCTTCTTTTTGCAACCGCTTGCCGTAGGCTGTTTTGCTTTCGCCCACATCAGGCGCGTCAGTCATGTGATCGCTCATGGGGTGCCTCCAACAATGGGCATCAGGAAATCCCTGATGTCTGTGGCATAGAAAAACAAAACCAAGCAGCCAAATGCGGTCAGGGCAGGCGGCAGCCAAACCAACACAGGGGACTCGGCGATTTTGACAGGTTCAGCGTCAGACGCGGCGGGCCAAAAGAACCCCCGCCCAACGATGGACAACAGATAGGCCACGTTCAACAGCGAGCTGAGCATCAGCACCGCGATCATCACCTGTTGGCCCGCATCTGCTGCCCCGACCATCAACAGCCACTTGCTCCATGAACCACCCAGTGGTGGCAAACCGATGATCGACAGCGCCCCGATCAGGAACGCACCATAGGTGATCGGCATGATCCGCCCCAACCCGTTCATCTGGCTGATATTGGTCTTGTGGGTCGCGACGTAGATTGAGCCCGCGCACATGAACAACGTAATCTTGCCCATCGCGTGCATCGCAATATGCAAGCCGCCACCAAGTGCGCCCATTGACGTGGCGAGGGCCATGCCCAGCGTAATGTAGCTGAGCTGGCTGATGGTGGAATAGGCCAGCCGGGCCTTTAGGTTATCCTTGGTCATCGCCACGATCGAGGCCGCGATAATGCTGTAGGCCGCCAACCACATCAGCCATTCCGACGCGCCGGTTTCGGCCAAGAAATCAATGCCAAAGATGTAAATGCCGACCTTGAGCATGGTGAACACACCTGCCTTCACAACGGCCACGGCGTGCAGCAACGCGCTCACGGGTGTCGGCGCGACCATAGCGGCGGGCAGCCAGCGGTGGAACGGCATCAGGGCCGCCTTACCAATGCCAAACGCGTATAGACCCAACAACAAGGCCACCATCGGCCCAGCGATATGGCCACGTAATATGCCGCCTGTGGTAAAGTCCAACGTGCCCGCAATCGTGTAGGTCCAGATCACCGCGACCAACAATAATGCGATCGAGGTACCCATCAGAATGCCCAAATAAGTGCGCGCGCCTGAGATGGCCTCGGGCGTGCCTTTGTGGGCGACCAGCGGATAAGTCGACAGGGTCAGCATTTCGTAAAACAGGAATAGGGTGAACATATTGGCCGAGAATGCCAAACCCATGACAGCGGCGATTGCCAGTGCGAAGCTGGCAAAGAACCGTGTATGGTTGTCCTCGTTGTTGCCGCGCATATAGCCGACGCCGTAGATATGCGTCAGTATCCACAGGCCCGAAGCGATGATGGCGAACATCAGGCCCAAGGGCTCGACGTTGAAAGCGATATCAAGGCCGGGGAAGACTTCGAACAACACCAACGGTGCGGTTGTGCCATTGCCAACATTGGACAAGATCACCAATACCGTCAGGAAAGTCGCAACAGCCGCGCCCAGCGTCATGCCGTCGCGCAGATTGGCGTGGTTGCGCAACAAAAGGTTGCCAACGGAGGCCGCGGCAGGGATCACCATAGTTAATAGGATTGCGGTGTTAGTGTCCAACTGAAGTGCCTCCAATTGAAAATCCGTTCAACAGCCCGTCTGCGGCGGCGCGGGCGGCGGACATGGTCATATCCGTGTCCAAACCAAACCAAATGGTCGACAGCGCCATAATCCACAGTGGAATCAACATTGACAGAGGTGCCTCGCGGCGCGTCGGATCAGCAGGTTGCGCCATGTAAAGTACCTCGATAACGCGCCAGACATAGATGATCGCCAATAGGGACGACGCCACCACGGCCAGCGCAATCGGCCACCAGCCTTGCTCAAGAGCGGCCTGTACCAACACCCATTTGCTGATGAACCCGGCAGTGCCAGGCACCCCGATCAACGACAGTCCCGCTATCACAATGGCGAAACTGGTCCAGGGCATCACTTTGCCCATACCCTCAATCCGCGCATAGAACGAACTGCCCGAGCGCAGCACCAACGCACCAACGCCCATGAACAGCGCGGCCTTGGTGATGCCGTGGTTGAACAGGTGAACAATCGCGCCAGAAAGTCCGGTTGCCGACAGCAAGCCGATGCCTAGCAGGATATACCCAATCTGCGCGATGCTGGAATAGGCCAACATACGTTTCAGATCAGACTGGAACACCGCAATCAGCGAGGCCGCGAACATAGCCACCAACGCCAGCGGAATCATGATCCACCGTAACGCGTTTATTTCGAATAAGAAATCAGGCTGAAACACCGAGAACATGAAGCGCAGCAATACATAAATCGCGACCTTTGTTGCCGTAGCAGCCAAAAACGATGTCACGGCCGAGGGCGCATAGGTATAGGCGTTGGGCAACCACAGGTGCAGCGGGTAAATCGCCACCTTAAGACCCATGCCAACCACGATAAAGGCAAACGCTGTTTCAATCGTGCGGTCTGCGCCATTCGTTGAAATATGTGCCGCGATATCGGCCATGTTCAACGTACCGGTGCCCGCGTAAAGAAAACCGATCCCGATCACAAAGAACGTCGCCCCGATGGTGCCCATGATCAGGTAATCATAGGCGGCTGTCAGCGCCCGTTTGTCGGCTTTTGCCCCCATTGCCACCAGCACATAAGTGGACAAAGAACTAATTTCGAGGAACACAAACACGTTGAACGCGTCCCCTGTGGCCACAACGCCCAAAAGGCCTGTGAAGCACAGCAAATACATGGTGTAGAATAGTGTGTGATGACGCTCGGATATTTCAGATTTGATACTTTGCACCGTGTAGGGCATCACGATCGTGCCAATCGCGGACACCAGCAGTAACACAAACGCATTGGCCGCATCAATGCGGTATTCAATGCCCAAGGGCGGCGCCCAGCCACCAATGTGATAGGAGATCACGCCGCCATCTATGACCTGCATAAGCAGCTTGATCGAAATCAGGAACGACACCAAACTGGACACAAAGGCAATTGGCCATGCCAACCGTTGTGATCCCAAAAGCACCGTCAGCGGCGCTGCCAAAAACGGCACCAACACCACCAAAACAGGCAGATGATCCATCAGAGTGCGCGCGACATGGACGTGTTCAGTGGCCATCAGGCGCGTCCCCCCATGGCTTCGCCTAATATCTTGTTCTCGACGTGCACCAGATCGGTTTCGATCTTCAGTATTTCGTCTTCCTCGATGGTCTCATATTCTTCGCGGATGCGTACAATCAGCGCCAGACCCAGCGACGTGGTGGCAATACCAACCACAATCGCGGTCAGGATCAAAACATGCGGCAACGGGTTGGAATAGGCCACGCTTGGGTCGATCTCCATATCGACAGGGAAAATCGGGGCCGTGCCGCCCGTGACTTTGCCAAGCGAAATATAGAACATGAAAACAGCCGTTTGAAACAGGTTCAGCCCGACGATTTTCTTAATCAGATTGCCCTTGGCCACAACGATGTACAGCCCGGTCATCATCAAAACCGTGAACAGCCAGTAATTCATGTGCCCGAGAATGTATTCAATATCCGGCATCACCACTCCTCGTCGCTGATGGCGGGGCGGCGCATGGCAAAGGCATAGTAAATCGCCACCATTACGCCGGTCACGGTGACCAAAACGCCGAACTCGACCGCCAAAATGCCCCAGTGCTGGCCATGCGACGGATGATGCGGGCTAAAGGCGCCGTAATCCAGAAAATCATACCCCAAGAACAGCGACGCAACGCCGGTGCCTGCGAAAATCAACACACCCAGCGCCATCAGTTTATGCACTAGCCAGGACGGGAACACATGCTGCACAGCCTCAAGCCCGAAAACGATGCCATACAGAATGAACGCCACCGCCATGATGACGCCGGCCTGAAATCCACCACCCGGCGAAAAGTCACCGTGAAATTGAACATATAGCGCGAACAGGATGATCGGGCCGATCAACAGTTTTGTAACAACCCGCAAGATAAGGTGGTGACGCATCAGCTGGTCTCCTCCTTCTTGTCATCGCCCTTGCGGCGACGTCTACGCAGACCCGAGATCAACATCAAAACACCAGCCCCCGCTGTGAAAACCACCGCCGTTTCGCCCATGGTGTCAAAGCCACGGTAGCTGGCCAAAACCACGGTCACCACGTTGGGAATGTCTATATCCGTAGGGCTTTCCGCCATGTAGCGTGCCGCAACACCAACCTGCGCGGGTGAATGCGCATCGCCAAAGTTCGGCATATCCAGCGTGCCGTAAATGATCGCGGCCCCCGTGATGGCGGTCACAACCAACGGAACCAAAGGCGAGCGCGTTGTCGGTTTTTCAATCCGCGAAGTCAGCGTCAAAGTGGACAGCATCAACACGGTTGAAATGCCAGCCCCCACTGCGGCCTCGGTAAAGGCGACGTCAACAGCGTCAAGCGTGACAAACAGCATGGCCGACAGCAGGCTGAACACGCTCGCCATCATCGTCACACCAAACAGGCGTCGCATTCGGGTGATCGCAACAGCCGTGGCGACCAACATGACGAACAGGCCCAAATTGATGAAGGTCTCAAGCATCGCTTTCCCCCTCTGCTGCCAATGGCGTCGGTTCGTCCCCGACCAACCCTTTCCCCTCAACAGGGCGCAACCCAGTGACCAAGGCTGCATTGGCAACCGCATGGGTGGATGTCGGGCCAGTGATAAACAGAAAAATGCCGATGATCAGTAGCTTGACAGTAATCAGTGTCGGCCCTGCCTGCAAACACATGCCGGCGACCAGTAAAATCATACCGGCGGAATCGGTGATCGAGGCGGCGTGAAGCCGTGACCAAAAATCAGGGAACCGCAGCGTGCCGACGGCCCCGATGACAACAAAGATCGAGCCTGAAACGATCAAGATCCAGCTCATCACTTCAGTGATCAACGCCAGCCCGCTCATTCGCCTATCTCCTGATCGGTGGGCATCTGGTGAATATCCCCAATGCCGCGATACCGGAAGTATTTCAAAATCGCGATGGTACCGACAAAATTGATCAGGGCATAAAGCAACGCAATGTCCAAAAACTCGGGCCGCTCTGTCAGGAACCCCAAAACCCCGATGAACAACACCGTGTGGGTGCCAAAGGAATTGACCGCCAACACGCGATCATACAGCGTTGGCCCAGCATATAGACGTATCAGCACCAAAATCATGGCGATAAACAGCGCGAATATGGCGATGACGAACATTCAGGCACCTCCTATTTCGCAGGCCGTGATACGCGCATCCATATCGGCAATCGCAGCGGGATCATCGTCACTATAAGAAACGGCGTGGACCAAAAACTGGCCGTCCTCGGTTTCAACGGTGATGGTGCCGGGCGTCAAGGTGATCGAGTTGGCAAACATAACCTGCGCAACATCGGTTTTTTGCGTGTAAGGGACGGTGAACAAATGTTGGCGGATACTCATATTACGCGACAGGATAGTTTTGGTAACAGCCCAATTTGCGCGGGCGATTTCAACCATCAACCAGACTATGTATTTGGCGAATCGAAAGGGTGAAAAACGGATTTCAACACTGTCTCCATCCCGCGTGTCCATCCTGTTGATAATAATCAAAACCAACAGCGACGAGGCAAAGCCAAGACCGACAATCATCGTGGTGTAAATGCCCGACAACAGCAGCCACAGAGCGAATAAAACTATCACAATCGCAATGCTGCGCATTTTCGTGCCCCCTGTTCGCGTTCTGGGCCGCTTTCACGTAGCCCTAGTTACGTTACAAATAGGCTAGGCAGCGCGAGGGTGCAATCCTTAGGCGGCAATATTCCACAACATTCCGGCAAAAACTGCACCCGTCATCGCAATGCCGATGTAAGCTGCGAACACGCGCGGCTTAACCAGAGCCCAAACGGCGATGGCGGCGGGGATGCAGCTGACGCCACCGGCAATCATAAACGACATCGCCGCCCCGTTGCTCATGCCCTGTATTAACAGCGCCTCCACCAATGGCACAGCCGCATATCCGTTCAGGTAAGCGGGGCCACCAACCAATGCGCCCAGCAAGATTGGCTTGATGCCTTCGCCCCCCAATACCGAGGCGACCATCTCGGCGGGGACATAATGAATCATCATTGCCTCAAACAAATAGGCCAGCAGCAACCATTTGCCCAAGAACAGCGCGTTCTCGATCACCGTGTCGCGAAATACGTCGCGCCGCTCAGTGCTGTGCCAGAACGCCCACTCGGGCTTGCCGGAAAATGCTGAAGGACCACAGCTGTCGCCGCAACCAGAGGCCGGTGCCTTAGGGCGCAGCGGGTCGGCGAAAATGGGGCTTGTGGCGAACACTTTGACGGTAAAGCCGCCCAACAAACCCACGCCGATTGCCGCCAGCATTTTGGCAACGGCGAAATCAATGCCCAAGGTGCCTGAGGTGATAAAAAACATAGCCGGATCCATCAGAGGGGACGCCAACCAAAACGCCATCACGGCAGAGAGGGGCGTGCCCAGTGCCAACAACGCGGCGATAAACGGGATCACTTCGCAAGAGCAAAACGGCGACATGCCGCCCAGCAACGCAGCCATCACGATCATCCGCATCTCGCGACCCTCAAACGCCTTGGCCAAAATAGTTTCCGCGCCCGAGGCCTTCAGATAGCCGACCGCCAACACCGCAAAGATGATAAAAACGCCTGTGTGCAGGATTGCATTACCTGCGAAAATTACGGTTGGTAGCAATTGCGGCAGATCGAAAATCGCCAACAGGAAAGGGATCAGCAGGATGACCACAACGGCTTTGTCCAAGCGTTTCCAAATCGGCGTGTTGGGGCCGACGGGATCGTGGCTATGGGCGTGATCAGACATGGTGGTGTTCCTTATGGGGTTGTGCGCAATCGGCACAGCATTCGGACAGCAAAAACTGCGATAGGGCATAGATTTGGTCATAGGCAACGGCGGCGCAGATGATCGAGCGGCCCTGCTTGGTTTGTTGCACCAAGCCGGCTTGGGTCAGGATTTTGACGTGGTGGGTCAGGGTTGACCCCGTGATGCCACAGCGCGCGCCAAGTTCTCCAATCGGAATGCCCACGCCACCAGCACGCACCAGAATGCGCAATACCGAGAGGCGTTGTTCTGACCCGAGGGCCGCAAATGTCGATGCAGCTTGCTCGACGCTCAAATCTATGCGGTGTTCTTGCCCCATGATTCGATATTACTAGAATTATAGAAATGAAAGCAAGCCTTGATTTGCCACGCGGGTTTTTCTGGGTTAAATCAGCAGGATGATTGATGAAAACCACAGCCTTGCAGATCGTTTGCGGGCCTGCACTATTTGTGCTGAACGTTTCGCGGCCACAAAAACGGCACATCAGCCGCGCCCTGTGGTGTGGTTCGACTCCACGGCAAGAATCCTGGTCGCCGGTCAAGCGCCGGGCGCGCGGGTACATGAGTCCGGCAAACCGTTCACCGACCCGTCAGGTGACAGGTTACGCGAATGGATGGGGGTGGATGAGGCGACGTTCTATGATCTCTCAAGGCTGGCCATCGTACCAATGGCATTTTGCTTTCCGGGGTATGACGCCAAAGGGTCTGACCTGCCGCCGCCCAAATGTTGTGCAGATGAGTGGCGCAGCGATGTTTTGCAGAGCCTAAGCGAGGTGCGTCTGACCATACTGGTCGGTGGCTACGCCCAGAAATGGCATCTAGGGGTTGCGGCGAAGGGCGGTGTGACCCGCACGGTCCAAAACTGGCGCGACCATGCGCCCGACGTATTCGCCTTGCCCCACCCGTCGTGGCGCAATACAGGCTGGATCAAGAAAAACCCGTGGTTTGAGGCTGAGCTGATCCCGAGCTTGCGCGCCGTGGTAAATGAGGTGCTAAATGACTGACCCAACCCCGCTTGATGCTGCTCATGCCGCGATGGAGGCCACACCGGATGACGCGACCCCGCGGTTGCGGTTTTTCGAGCGACTGGCTGACAGCGAATTGTTCTTGTTGTTGCAAGGCGAGGCGACTGGCGACAGTCTTTTGCCTGAAATGTACGAAATCGACGCCCAAAAGTACATTTTGGCATTTGACCGCGAGGAACGCCTGTCCGAATTCGCAGAGGGCAGCGCCCATCATGCGGCCCTGTCCGGACGTGTGATCGCCAAAATGTTGGCGGGGCAAGAGATCGGGTTGGGGCTAAACCTCGGCGTTGCGCCCTCGTCCATTTTGCTGCCCACCGAGGCGATGGACTGGTTGGCCGATATGTTGGAAAACGCACCGGACGAGGTGATGGCACGGCCGGTCTCCGTGGAAGCCCCAGTCGGGGTTTCGCAGGATTTGCTCGCAGCGATTGACACCAAGCTCGCAACCGCCGCTGGATTGGCTGACGCCGCCTATCTGGTGAACGCCCGATATGAGGATCGGTGCGGATTGATGCTGGCGATCATTGATGCGCTGCCTGCCGCCCAAGGGGCGTTGGCCAAGGCAGTTGGCGAAGTGGTGATGTTTGGTGATGAAAATGACGACGGGTTAGACGTGGCGTTTTTTGCAGCAACCGAGCCTGTTTGCGCAACTTTGGCCAAAGTTGGCTTGCGGTTCGAGCTGCCAAAACCTGCGGCCGAGGACCATGCCCCAGCGGCGCCAGGGCGTGATCCGAACAATCCACCTATCTTGCGCTGAGAAGATTCTATGCGCTCCGCGCGGGAGATATTTAGGGAACAATGAGGGGGACGTTAGTAGCCGGCTTTGCGATCCACCAGATGCAGCAACGGTTCGCCTGACACGCTGCGGCGGATGTTTTCGGCTATAACGCGAGACGAACTGGCGGGGCGGGTTTCCGACGCGATATGCGGGGTGACCGTGACCTGTGGATGTGCCCAATAAGGGTGGTCTTTGGGTAAGGGCTCGACGCGAAACACGTCCAGCGTGGCGTGGCTGATCTGGCCGGTGTCGAGGGCTTTTAGCAGGGCGTCGTCATCTATCAACGGGCCGCGACCGGGGTTGATGATGCAAGCGCCACGCGGCATTTTGGACAGGCGTTGGGCGTTCAGCAGGTTTTCGGTGCCAGCGGTCAGCGGCAACAAGGTGATGACGATTTCGGCCTGCGACAGGATCTGCTCCAGTCCGTCATCGCCAAAGTGGCAGGTGACACCCTTGATGGATTTCTCACGGCGGCTCCAGCCCAGAACATTGAAGTTCAGTGCGCTCAAGGCGGTCGCGCACGCGCGGCCCAACTCACCAAGCCCCAACACTGCAACGGTGCGGTCCCGCGCCAGCGGTGGCACATAATCACGCCATTCCCCGTCTTGGCCCAAAATGTGTCGATCTATGCCCAAGTGGTGTCTCAACGTATGGCCCCCGACCCATTCCACCATGCCCTCGGTCAGCCCTTCATCAACCATGCGTGTCAACGGAACAGTCAGCGTTTCATTGCCTGTGATGCCTTCAACACCGGCCCATAATCCCAGCACAGCCTTGGCGTTGGTGAAGGGGGTGAAGTCGTTAACGGGTCCAGTGGGGGCATAGACTAAATAGTCGATACTTGCAGGGGCAGTGGTTTCTCTGCACAGGTTGTAGGCAAGACCAGTGTCATCCAGAGCGCGGCGCAACGGGGCCTCGTAACTGACCCAATTGGCGGGCTTGGCGGCGAATAGAATATTGATCATTTGGCGAATACTCCGGCCATATCGGCAAAGCCCTTGATCTCGATCGGGTTGCCGGACGGATCGCAAAAGAACATCGTGCTTTGCTCGCCAGCTTGGCCCGCAAACCGCAGGGTTGGGGGGATGGTGAAGGCGACATCTGCTGCCGTTAAACGGTCTGCCAAGGCTTGCCATTCATTCATCGGCAACACCACGCCAAGATGTGGCATCAGCACCATGTGATCGCCGACTTTACCCGTGGCGCGGGTTTCAAATGGGGTGCCAAGGTGCAGGGATAATTGATGGCCAAAGAAGTTGTAATCCACCCATGTTTCGGTGCTGCGTCCCTCTGCACACCCCAAAAGATCACCATAAAAAGCGCGAGTCTGATCAAGATCAGTGACGTTAAAGGCAAGATGGAAGACAGACATGGTTTACTCCTGTTTAGCGCGGTCTGTGGACATGGGCGCTTTGCATCAATCCAAAGGCTATTAACAGCACCAACATGGCCGATCCACCATAGGACACCAGCGGCAACGGCACCCCAACCACAGGGGCCAGCCCCATGACCATCGACATGTTGACGGCAAAAAACAAGAACAACGTGGCCGCCACCCCAAGGATGATCAGCGATGAAAACCGGTCCTTGTTTTTGAGCGCCGAGATCACGCAAAAGATGATGATCAACGTGTAAAGACCCAGCAAGGAAAACGCGCCCAGAAAGCCGAATTCCTCGGCCAAGGTGGTGAAAATGAAATCGGTGTGTTTTTCCGGCAAAAAGTTCAACCGCGCCTGTGTGCCTTGCATAAATCCGCGTCCTGTCCAGCCGCCAGATCCCAGTGCGATTTTGGATTGGGTAATGTGATACCCCGCCCCCAGAGGGTCCGACGCCGGATCCAGAAACGTGTCGATGCGACGGTATTGGTAGTCCTTTAGGAACTGCCATGTGGTGCCGCGAAACTGGAACACGGCCGTGATGGCCGCGGCAACCGCTCCGGCAACCGCTCCGAAATAGAACCAGCTGACACCGGCCAAAAACATGATGATACCGCCACCGGCCACCAACAAAATAGCGGTGCCAAGGTCGGGTTGTTTCAACACCAAAGCGGTCGGCACCAGAATGATTATCAGCGGAATTATGACCCAAAGGGGCCGCGATGTTTTCCTAAGGTCCAGCCAGTCGTAATAGGCCGCAAGCACCATAATCAACGAGATTTTGGCCAGTTCGGAGGGTTGTAGTTCCATAAAGCCAAGGTTGATCCAGCGTTTGGCGCCCATGTGCTGTGTACCGAAAAATTCCACCCCCAACAGCAAGATCACAGCTGCGCCATAGGCCAATACAGACATGTTACGCCAAAACCAGATCGGCACCATCGCGATGAAAAACAGCAACCCCATGCCAAGCGCAAAGCGTTTCATTTGTGGCTCGACCCAGGGTGACATGGACCCGCCCGCAACCGAGTAAAGCATCAAGAACCCAATGCCACAGACCGAGCAGAGCAATAGGATCACCGCCCAATTCAGATGCAGGATTTTGTGCAGGCCCGAAGGCACGGTTTTGACGTTATGCTCAAGGTAGCTCATGCCTGATCGCTCTTTTCGACCGCAGTTTTGGGGTCGCGCAAAGGCAGGGCGCGTTGTTCTTTTTGGATGCGCCAGCGGTCGGCCTTGGGATAGGCCGATAGCGGTGGAAGCCCGCCGTAGAGTGCTTGCAATGTTATGTCACGCGCGATTGGAGCGGCGGCTTTGGAGCCCCCACCGCCATGCTCGACGATGACTGAAACCGCGATGCGCGGATTGTCGTAGGGGGCATAGGACACGAAAAGGGCATGGTCACGTTTTTCCCATATCACGTCTGCGTTGCGCACGACTTTGTTGCCCACTTGACTGGTGCCGGTTTTGCCTGCCATCTGGTATTCGTCGCCCAAAATGCGCGATCGGTAAGCCGTGCCGCCACTGGCGTTGGTGACCGCGAACATGCCTTTGCGCACCAGTCGTAAATGATTTTCGTTCACCCCGATATCAGCGCCGCCCTGCAGCGGCTCCTCAATGCCATTTATGGATTTAACCAGACGTGGCCGCACAGCTTTGCCGGTGGCAAGACGGGCGGTCATCACGGCCTGTTGCAGTGGTGAGGACAAGACGAAACCTTGCCCGATAGAAGCATTCAACGAATCCCCGATCACCCAATCAGCGTCACGGTTCTCGCGTTTCCATGCTTTGGTCGGGGCCAGTCCTTTGGCCACCGATGACATCGGGATGTCAAATTTAGTGCCAAAGCCAAACCGTTTGGCCATCGCGGATATTTTCTCAATTCCGGCGCGTTGGGCCATCTCGTAATAATACACATCGCACGAGTTTTTGAGGCTGTTCATCAAGTCCATATTGCCGTGGCCAGACCGCTTCCAGCAATGGAACCGCCGCCCGCCAACTTCTACGTGACCTTTGCATTTTACGGTGTCTTCGGACGTTGTCTCGCCAGCTTCAAGGGCCGCCAGTGCAGTGATCATCTTGAAGGTCGAGCCGGGTGGATAAATCCCCTGCATCGCTTTGTTGGGCAACGGGCGATATTTGTTTTCAAGCAAGGCAGTGTAGTCGGTCTGCGAAATGCCGTTCACAAATTTGTTTGGATCAAACGCCGGGGTTGAGCCGATGGCCAACAGGTCGCCCGTCACCACATCCATCACCACAGCTGCCGCGCTTTCGCCCGCAAGCCGTGCCTGCACATAATTCTGCAATGCACTGTCTATGGTCAACTGTAGATTGGCACCGGCGATACCTTCTTCGCGGCCCAATTCGCGCATCACGCGGCCCACTGCATTGACTTCAATACGTTTGGTGCCGGCTTTGCCACGTAGAGTTTTTTCCAGCTTGGCCTCGACACCGATTTTACCAATCTGAAAGCGCGGAATTTGCAGCAGAGGATCACGGTCGTTGGCACGATTCAAATCGGCTTCGTTCACGGCGCCGACATAACCGACGATATGGGCAAAATCATTGTCTAGCGGATAAAGACGGGTCAGCCCGACCTCCGGGGTCACACCAGGCAGGGCAGGGGCGTTTACAGCGACTTCTGCGATATCGTCCCATGTGACATTGTCGGCGATGGTGACGGGCACAAAGGGGCTGCGCCGTTTTAACTCCTCCAAAGCACGGGTCAGTTCTTCGGGGTCAATGGGGGCCAGAGCCTTCAATCGCGCCACCACCGCATCAACGTCGCCGGCGTCTTCGCGGATCATGGTGATCCGGTAAACAGGTTTGTTGGTGGCAAGCGGAATGCCGTTGCGATCATAAATCAGCCCGCGCGCCGGTGGCAGCAGGCGAATGTTGATCCGGTTTTCATCGGCCAACAGGCGGTATTGGTCGGATTGATCCAGCTGCAGATATTGCATCCGTGCGCCAAGCGCGCCGACAAAAGCCAACTGCGAAGCCCCTAAAAACAAGGCTCGGCGGGTGATCTTGCGCTGGCTTTGCGCGGTGTCTTTAACTGGCCGCCTCATATCCGGTGCCCCAATGCATCCGTTTCACCAGGCGAGAATTTGCGGATGCCCAGCGCGTAGCGCGAAAACGCCACCACCAACGGATAGGCCGCCAAAGTCGCAAACAGTTGAAACAGCGACAACCCCAATGGCGGGCGTGGCGACATCACCAAAATCAAGACAATGCGGTTGGCGATCATGATGCCGGTTATGACGCCAGCGACCATGCCCCATTCCAAGGAAAACGGTAGTTCACGCACGGTGTGAATGCGGGCGCGTAAAAATTCGGCCCCCAACACAACCAGCGCCGCCATCAAGCCGGGGGGGCGCAGAAACAAAAAATCAAGCGTCAGCACAACGCCCGCGATCAACAAAATCGGCACATAGTCAGGGCGGCGCAACACCCAGGCAAAGACGATACAAATCAACAGATCGGGCATCGCCCAAACGGCCGGGGTTGTTTGCAACGGGATCAGCCGCACAAAGATGATAAACACCACCAACAGGACGAATAGCAGCCGATAGGCCCATTTGCTGCTGGGGCTGGCATCACTCATTTGCAGCCTCGGGCGCTTCTGTCGTATCGGTTTGGAGCAAATCTGGTTGCGGCCCAACCAGCAATGCGCCTGCGTCAGTGATGGCCTCATAGCTGCGGCTGCGCAAAACCCGCAGAAAATCCAGCCGCTCATAGTCGGCGGTCAGTTGAACCCGCAGACGCCGGTCAGTGTCTTTGGCGACTTGCCCCACCAACAATCCAGCCGGAAACACGCCGCCATCGCCCGAGGTGACCACGCGATCGCCGGGGCGCACTTGCTCGGGTTTCTCCAAAAATTCGACCGGAGGACGCGATGAATTATCACCCACCAGCAAAGCGCGCTGGCCGGAGGGTTGGATCGTTACGGGAATGCGGCTGTTGGAATCCGTCAGCAAGATCACCCGTGCAGTGTTTTTGCCAACACCAGAAATGCGCCCAACCAACCCGATTCCATCCATGGTGGCCCAGCCATCCATGATCCCGTCGCGCCGCCCGATGTTCAACAAAACAGATTGGCGAAAGGGCGATCCGCTGTCGGCCAATACCACGCCGGAAACCGATGTCAGCTTCGGGTCCAGTCGAACCGAATTCAGCGCCAACAACTTGGCATTTTGTTGTTCCAGTTGAACGGCGGCCTCTTTCCAGGATTTCAATTTCTGAAGGTCGCGGCGTAATTCTTGGTTTTGCTGGTATATCCTTTGGTATGATCTGAAATCCTCGATCATGCCCGAGGCGGCCGTGACCGGCACCAAGGCCCATTCAAAATTGGGCACCACGCGATCCACTAATGCGGCGCGGAACCGTTCAACGCGTGGGCTGTCGATGCGCCACAACAGGAAAATAGCGAGCAACACAAACACCAGCAACCCGACCAGAATACGCCGGATCGGGCGGACATAATGTGCATGTGTGTTTCGATCTCTTGCCAAGGGAGGCTCCCGTTCGCGTTCCCGTTCCCTGTGTCAAACTCTGTGCCAAATATGGCCTAGCTGTCGTAGTCAATTACGTGACGCAGCTGTTTCTCATACTCTAGTGCCTTGCCGGTGCCCAATGCCACACAATTCAGGCTCTCATCCGCGATGGAAACGGCCAGACCGGTTTGTTCGCGCAGGGCCAAATCCAACTCGCCCAACAGCGCGCCGCCACCTGTCAGCATCACACCGTGGTCGACAATATCAGCGGCCAGATCGGGCGGGGTTGCTTCAAGCGCGGTCATTACGGCTTCGCAGATTTGCTGCACGGGTTCGGCCAAGGCTTCGGCGATTTGTGCCTGATTGACTTCGGTTTCTTTGGGTACACCATTCAGCAAATCGCGACCGCGAATTTGCATCGACGATCCACGCCCGTCATCCGGCATCCGTGCGGTGCCGATGCTGGTCTTGATCCGCTCTGCCGTACTCTCGCCGACCAGCAGGTTATGCTGACGCCGCAGATAACTGATGATGGCCTCGTCCATGCGGTCCCCACCGACACGCACCGAGCGCGCGTAAACGATATCACCCAGCGAAAGAACAGCCACCTCGGTGGTCCCGCCACCGATGTCGACAACCATGTTACCGGTTGGATCGGTGATCGGCATACCAGCCCCAATGGCCGCCGCAATCGGCTCGGCAATCAGCCCAGCGCGTCGTGCGCCTGCCGACAGAACCGACTGGCGGATCGCGCGTTTTTCAACCGGTGTCGCGCCGTGCGGCACGCAGACGATAATCTTGGGTTTGGAAAATGTGCTGCGTTTGTGAACCTTGCGGATGAAATATTTGATCATTTCTTCGGCGGTATCAAAGTCGGCAATCACCCCTTCGCGCATCGGACGGATCGCCTCGATGCTGCCCGGTGTGCGCCCCAACATCAGCTTGGCATCTTCCCCAACGGCCAGCACCTTTTTGATGCCATCCTTGACGTGGTAGGCCACAACGCTTGGTTCGTTCAAAACCACGCCTTTGCCTTTGACATAGACCAGCGTGTTTGCTGTACCCAAATCAATTGCCATGTCGGAGGAGAATAGGCCTGATAGAATAGACATGTCTTACGCTTCCCAATTAAGTCAACAGTTAGACCCGCGATTCTTAGGAATGGAGGCCAAGGGCCCTTATAGTCGTGGCAGATAGGGGCGGTAAAGGGGGCTGGGTTGGATGTCAGCACCTTTTTGCCTTCGGGGGCAGTGCGGGCGGAAATTTTCAAATCCCAAAGGCGGGGAAAATGTTGAAAATTACCAATCGTGTTGGGTAGGTCGGGGTAAATACGACGTGAAATGTTCGAATGTCACAATTTGCATTTACCCCGGTAATAGCCAAAAAACTTTCGGGCCAAAGCGCAGAGCCCTTATGCGGGTTTGGTCTTTTGACGACGCACCAATAGTTTGTTCAGTGCGTTGATATAGGCCTTGGCCGAGGCCACAACCGTATCGGTATCTGCCGACTGCCCCATAGCAATTTTGCCGTCTTCTTCCATGCGCACGCTAACTGTTGCTTGGGCATCTGTTCCTTCTGTCACGGCATGCACCTGATAAAGTTGTAAACGGGCCTCATGCGGGAACAGCGCCTTTACCGCGTTGAACGCCGCATCAACAGGGCCGTCACCCGAGGTTGAAATCTCGTGCTCAACGCCATCAATCATCAATGTCATATCGGCGGTTTGCGGCCCCTCGGTGCCGCAGACAACGCGTAAGTGTTTCAACTGGATATGGTCGTGCACCGCATCGGATGAACTATCACGCATCAGCGCCAGCAAATCATCCTCGAATATTTCCTTCTTGCGATCCGCCAGTGCCTTGAAGCGCACGAACACGTCCTTCAACTGGTTATCCGCCAACTCGTGGCCCAGATCTTTCAGTTTTGCGCGCAACGCAGCACGGCCCGAATGCTTGCCCATCACCAGATTGGTTTCCGACAGGCCCACATCCTCGGGGCGCATGATTTCAAAGGTCTCGGCGTTTTTCAACATGCCGTCCTGATGGAT
>DEIK01000025.1:12308-24341 GCA_002352425.1 Rhodobacteraceae bacterium UBA2776 | reverse complement strand
GTTGTTTCTAAAATCATCGAGTAAACCGGTTAAAGGTTCAATCGAAGGAAAAGGGCTGCCATTTGGCGGCCCTTTTTGTTTTAATCAATGGGTGCCGGACATCCCGTGCCACCAATGCCGTCGTCCATATCTATGGTGGTGCAGCTGCCAGTCCGTTCCAGTGGGGCGGGTTCTGCCAAAACAACGGCTGCGGGCTCTTCAAGGATCGGGGCTGATCTGGCGCCTTCATCCATGGCCATTTTCGGGCTACAGGCAGACAGTCCCAGTAGGGCTAGGGCTGTGCAGATTTTGATAGACTTTCGCATCATGCGTCACCTTCGGAAGTGTGGTAGAAATAGCCACCGGCCCTGAACCTACCGCGCACTTCATCGCTTGGCAATTTCTTCATTTCGGCGGCCTTTTTGCTGAGCTGTTCCAACAAAGCCATTTGCCCCGCATCAAAATCGGCTTTCAACGCTTCAATCTGGCTGGCGGTCAATTGGGTGTAATGCACGGCGCGTTCAAAATGCGGTGGGGTTTGGCCCAGCACATTGTCGGTGGCGGCGTTCAGGTGATCACCTGTGTTGTTGGCCAGATAGGCCAGCTGATCCTCGGATCCTGCCAACGGTTGGTACGAGGTTTGCATCAACTGCACGCTTTGATCATCGGTGATCGCAATGGTGCCGGTGGCCAGCAATGTGTCCAGCATTGTGCGCGGATGTACGTCGCGGCGCACGATGCGGGCGAGGGCCTCGAATGACGGGGCGGGTCCGTTTTTGGTCAGCCTATTTGGTATGCCGTCGGTGTTATAGGCGGCTTCGGTCTGCCATAGCGCCACCAGCCGTGCCAGATGGTTTGGTGTTTGCTCAATTTGCGGTAATTCGCGCAGCCGGACAATGTCGCGGCGTTGCAATCCGGTCAGCACAGACAGGCGGCTGTCGGTGACTTTGCCAACCGTCATATCGGTGGCCGCATCAATGTAGTGGTGTTTCAACCGCTCCATCAGATCGGGGAACAGGATGCCACGGGCAACGGTCAGGCGCGCAAAGGCGGAGAGGAGGGGATCGAGAAGGTTTATCATAATGTGCAATATACACATTATGGTTGACTTCGCAAGTGTCGTTCAATATGTGTAAATTGCACATTATTGGAGATGATACATGTTACAGATTCAAACTACTTTTAGTTTCCCACCGCTTTTGCGGCGTGTTTTCCGACCTGCCACCATTTGCGCTGTTTGCGTTCTGGCGGCGTGTAGCCCCACAGGATTTGACGGGCCAGCCATACTGGAGGAACCTATGGTCGATGCCGCTGTAATGCCGTCGCCTGTGGTTGAGTCGGCCCCCGTGAAAAGCGTGACGACAACGCGAGTCGTCACCACAAGCCGTCGCGCGCCCAGATCCGGCGTGATCACGGCGGGCGACATTGATGACACCCTGAACATGGCTGCGTTTCAACGCTACTTGGCCAAGGCCCGTCGCAGTACACAACTGCCAACGGTCAATCTGTCGCGTCCTGTGATGGTTCGTCTGACGGGTGATTTTGGCAAACCTGCGCCCGGTGTGCGTGTGACATTGCGTAAACCCGGCGCGGCCGAGCCGTTCTATGATGGGTATTCAGGTGTGAATGGCGACATCACGGTGTTCCCGGCAATTCACGGCGCAGGCAATCTGCGAAACGTAGAACTGCGGGCCTTCCCACAAGGACAGGGGCAGGCGCATGTGCAAAGAATTGCCAGCGCAGGCGGACGCAAGACTATTGCGTTACCTTTTGCGAGCGATTGGAAACCCGAATTTTTGGACTTGGCCTTTGTGGTCGATACAACGGGCAGCATGGCGGATGAGTTGGAGTGGCTAACCCGCGAACTGCGTGGCATAGTGCGGTCCGCCCAACGCAGTGCGCCTGGGATTGATATTCGCTACGGTCTGATTGTCTACCGCGATCACGGCGACGCCTATGTGGTGAAAAATTATGGCTTCACCAAGCAACAATCCACCATGCAAGGCTGGCTGCGCAAACAAAATGCGGCAGGTGGCGGTGACTACCCCGAAGCTGCAGCTGCGGCGCTGGCGGCGGGCGCTGATCTGAATTGGCGGCGCGGCAAGGGCGAGCGATTGATGTTCCACATTGCCGATGCTCCACCACACAGTCAAGATGGGGGAGCCTATTTGGCGGCGGCGCGTGATGCGGCCCACAAAAATGTGCAAATCTTTGGCTTAGGTGCCAGCGGTGTGGCGGCGGAATCGGAATTTCTGATGCGGCAGGCTGCGGCGCAAACCAACGGGCGTTACCTGTTTTTGACCGATGACAGCGGGGTTGGCTATGGCCATGCCGAACCGACGATTTCCTGCTACCGCGTTAGTTCGTTACGCAATCTGATGGCGCGGGTTCTGCGCAGTGAGCTGAGTGGCCAGCGGATCGAGGCGACGGGCGGTGATGTTATCCGCAGTGTCGGTGACTACAGCGCTGGTGTTTGCCGCAATTAGGGGAATCCGCCCCGAAACTGATAAAGGCCGCCAAATCGGGCGGCCTTTTGCTGTGAGTGGTGGTCGTGTCTAGTTCCAGAGCAACGTGCCGCGGCGTTGCAAAACCATCCCTGCACGTATGCGCTTGTCGTTTTCGCTGGCGTTGCTTTCGATGATTTCCATCAGGCCATTCAACTGCGCGTCCGATAGGGCAGGCACGTCGGCCATGGGTGCATAGTGGTGAATTTTTTCGGTTTGGGCTGGGGTCGGTATCATTGCGGCGGCGGCTGTTGCAGCCGAGGCCAAAGCCAACGCAATGGTGGAGAGGAGGCGTTTCATGTCTTGGTCCTTTCGGGGTGTGAATGTGGTGGGGTGTTTTGCCGATACAGCAGAGATAGGAACGTGAGAGGTGGTATTGAAGTCACATAAATGCACACGGGGCCTCACGGAATTTTGGGCTTGAAAAAACCCACGCCGGGACGTTGAACGAAGGTGGTTCTGCTGAAAATGGCCATAGGCTATATTTGCAAGGTCCGGATAGAGCCGTGGTGTGTTCTGGGCGGCATCGCTATTTTGCGAGCGCGGCGTGAAAATACTCAGAAAGGCTGCCAGAAACATCTTTGTGTATTCACTACCCTGTGTATGCGGTCGGTTGAGCCGGGTTGGTCACACAGCGAAACCGGTGTGAAATCACCTGCACAGCAATGATATTAACATTCTTTGTCGCAATCCCCTTGATTCCCTTCAAGAGGTGCCGTAATCCCATCCTCGGTCCTAGGGGTTTAGCTCAGTTGGTAGAGCATCGGTCTCCAAAACCGAGGGTCGTGGGTTCGAGTCCCTCAGCCCCTGCCAGGACCGGCATCGCGTTAGATGCCTGATACGATCAAATGGCCACCATGAGTGGGTGATCGTTTTATCTTCTTCCTTTTGCAACACCGCGACGCTTGGACCATCAAATTGGTCGATATGGTGGTTTCAGGGTCTCGACAACTTGCTTTTCCTGTTTGGCGCTGCCCATTACAATGTATGAGCAATTGTATGCGATGGGTGATTTTACGGGTGAAAATATGATGGGCATGAAACGGACAATCTTGGCGACAATCACGCTTTGCTTGCTTTGGTCTTTTGGGCTGCGGCTGGATGCCCAAGAGGCGACGGTGGATATGCTTGTTGATGGTGTACCCTTGCCAAGCGATCTTACGCCAGCCGCAGACCTAAACGGCCCCTTCACGGGGGTATGGGTCGGGATGTGGGATGGGCAGCTCAAAACCATTCTTATTGTAGAAGAAAACGACGACGGAACCCGTGCCAAGGTGGTCTATGCCATTGCCGACAACCCCAACGCGAGGTTCAAGCGGGCGTGGCCAATCTGATGGTCTGTATGACGAGGGGTTCAGGAAGGACCGTAGCAAGGGTTATACGTGCAATGCAGAAAGGTCTTTGGTCGGCGCGCGGCGGGCGCTTTTGGACATTGACGCTGCTGTTGTCGCGCTTAAGCGCCGCCCTGATGTCAACGCCGAACCTATCCTGCTGGCTGGCAATTCACGCGGTGGTGTTATGGCTGCGGCCTATGCCGGGTCACATCCTGATCAAACCAAGGGTGTCATCAACTTTGTCGGCGGCTGGATCGCGGACGGCTGCGAGACCGCCGACACCATCAACCAAAGCCTTTTTCAACAGGCGGCGGGCTATGACAAGCCAACCCTGTGGCTTTATGGGGCGGATGACCCATTTTATGCGATCAAACATAGCCGCCAGAATTTTGGCGTCTTTGAGGGCGCGGGTGGCAAGGGTACATTCACCGAAGTCACTGTTTCCGGCGAAAACAATGGCCACTGGGTGATGGCGATCCCGCCTTTGTGGAGCGAGGCCGTAGCGGCCTACCTTGAGACGCTTGGCAAATAGTCAGTGCGAGTGCGGCGGAGCTTGAAATTTGCTGCTTAGGCGCTGGGCATCCTTGCTTCGATCATCCCTGACAACCAGCTAGAGCCAAAGGGAATGGCTTCGTCGTCAAAGTTGTAGGCGGGATGGTGGCAAAACGCGGTGTTGCCATTGCCAAGGAAAATATACGCGCCGGGGCGTTCTTCCAGCATATAGCTGAAGTCCTCGGAGGGCATGATCGGGTCCACGTTGTCGTCGACTTCGCCTGAGATGGAACGGGCGACATCGGCAGCATAATCTGTGTGCTCTGGCGTGTTCATGGTGACGGGATATCCGGTGTGCCATTCTATTTCGGCCGTCGCGCCAAGTGCAGCAGCGGTGCCCGCAACGATTTCGCGGATGCGCTTTTCGGCGATGGATCTGTATTCGGCATCCAGCGTTCGCACCGTGCCTTGCATGCGTACGGTATGGGCGATCACATTACTGGCGACGCTATCGGTTTCAAAGGTGCCGACCGTTAGGACCACCCGTTTTAGGGGGTTCACGGTGCGCGACACAACAGTTTGCAACGACAGCAGGATTTGCGCGGCAACCAGTGTTGTGTCGACGGCTTCATGCGGGGCTGCCGCGTGGCCGCCTTGGCCGGTGACTGTGATGTCAAACTCATCAGAGGAGGCCAGCAGAGCACCGGGGCGGATTGCGAATTGGCCAACCGGCAGGCCAGGCATATTGTGCAGCCCATAGATTTCCTGAATACCGAACCGGTCCATCAACCCGTCGCGGCACATCTCTAACCCGCCCGCGCCACCCTCTTCGGCGGGTTGGAACACAACCACGGCGGTGCCGTTGAAATTGCGGGTCTCGGTCAGGTATTTTGCCGCTCCCAGCAGCATTGCTGTATGGCCGTCATGGCCGCATGCGTGCATCATGCCTTCGGTTTGCGAGGCATAGTCCAACCCCGTCGCCTCATGAATTGGCAGCGCGTCCATGTCAGCACGCAATCCGATCACCTTGCCGCTATCGGTGGTTTGCCCTTTGATCACACCAACAACACCGGTGCGGCCGATGCCTTCAACCACCTCGTCACAGCCAAATTCGCGCAGCAGGTCGGCGACCTTCGCGGCGGTGCGATGTACTTCGAACAACAGTTCTGGATGGATGTGAAAATCATGCCGCCAAGCGGTGATTTCCTGCTGCAGTTCGGCATATCTGTTTTTAATGGGCATGGCGCGGGCTTTCCTAAGCAAAGGGTTGATCAGGTTTTGATGGTGGGGAATGGCGGGGATAATTGCAATGGATTTTGCCCGGAACGCGGCGGGCTTTAAGCGTTGGTGGCGCGAACATAGACTAAAGAGGTGTGCGCCAATGCGCCTGTTAGATACAAGCCCGCAACGATCATCAACATGACGTTTGGTCCAGAAATGCCCAGCACCAATGCGGCAAACAGGTCGATGCAGATGTAGGGAAGGGGCAGGCCTGCGAAAAACAGCAACACGACGATTGTCGACAGGATGAACCCACCGATGATGATCGTGATAGCGGTGTAACGCACCAACAGGGCTGATGCCATGCCTATAAATGCCGTTTTTAAACTGCGGATAAGGGAGGCTTCGAGCCTGTCAAACCTATGCTCATAGATTGCCAGCACAGCCATCTGAACAGCTGCGCCGCGCCGGTGCGTTTTGATTGTGGTGCCCCATCACATCATTTGAAATTGTTGGTTCAACGCAAAGCGCGAGAAAGACATAGCCCCAATGCGCCAAAAATTGTACGCGGTGCCGCTGTTTACTTTTATTGCGATCCTGTTCACGTCACGCTTTGTCGGTGGGTTACGCACGCAACACTTGTTGTTGGCCTTGTTGGTTATCCCGTCTATTCCACTCGCGATCTGGTTTTCGGTTTTGTACTTCTACTATTCCAACGAGATCGACACGGCGGGTGTTTTGAACATCGCTATGATCGTTGTCGGCATCACCTTTGTGATCAATTCGCTGGACAGTTTGATCCGTCTCTATTCGGACAATCTGTCGCTTACGCCCGCGCGATTGGGTAAATGGGGCTATATCACAGGCAATGTTGCTGTGTTGTTTGGGCTGACTTTGGTCTTTCAAAGCCAGTGGTTGCAGATCCAGTGGGTTGGGGCAGTCGTCGTCGGGATCTATTTGGCTTGTGTGGTCTATATCGTGCTGAACAAACGCGCCGAAGTTGCAGCGTTCAAGGCATCTCCAATAGAAAACGCGTTGGACTTTAGCAAGATCGAGGCCAGCCACTAGACCTTTGCCTGCCTCGCGCATTGATGGCGTTGGGGCGGGTTGTTCGCAGTACATCTGGCGAGGGCGCGCGTTGCAGGGCCAAAAAGTACATATGAATTCAGTCATATGGAATTCATATGATTTTCATATCTTGAAAACCCAGCGTTAAGCGCGTATCTGACCCTTTATCAAACCTAAAGGCATCCACATGGCACGTACAAATCCAATCCAATTCGTTCAGCAAGTTCGCTCCGAAGTTTCCAAGATCGTTTGGCCGACTCGCCGCGAGGTGTTGCTGACGACTGTGATGGTTTTCATCATGGCCGCATTGACTGCGATTTTCTTTTCGCTTGTGGACCTGTCTATCCGGTCGGCTTTGGAAGCCGTGCTGAGAATGTTTGATTAACCCGAACACCAATCTGGTTCGGGGTGAAGAGCGGATTCATTTCGTTTGATATTGCATATGAAAATATCCTGTCTAGCCACTTGAAATCACAGGGTTTCGGATGTAAATCGGGCGGCACCACATAGACAGGCGTGCAGCGATTCGGGTTGCGCGCTGTTTTTTGTTTGGGATGCGAGCGGGTTAACCGTTTGATAAAGTTAGAATTTTCCGTGCATTTGCGCGGTAGGCACAAGGGCGAAGGCAAGATGGCAAAGCGGTGGTATTCTGTAAGCGTTCTCTCGAACTACGAGAAAAAGATTGCCGAGCAGGTAAAAGTGGCTGTCGAAGAGGCTGGTCTTGAGGCTGAAATCGAAGAAGTGCTGGTGCCCACCGAAGAGGTGATTGAAATTCGCCGCGGTAAAAAGATTACCGCTGAGCGTCGTTTCATGCCCGGTTACATTCTGGTCCGGATGGAAATGTCCGACCAGGGCTATCATCTGATCAACTCGATCAATCGCGTCACTGGTTTTCTGGGCCCGCAAGGTCGCCCGATGCCGATGCGCGATGCCGAGGTGAACGCATTGTTGAACCGTGTAGAAGAGGGTGCAGAATCACCACGCACATTGATCTTCTTTGATATTGGCGAAAAAGTCGCCGTTACCGACGGGCCTTTTGAGGGCTTTGACGGGATGGTTGAGGAAGTCGACATGGAAAACAGTCGCCTCAAGGTGACTGTATCAATTTTTGGCCGCGCAACGCCGGTCGAACTGGAATTCACGCAGGTAACGAAAGAAGCCTGATGTGTGACGGCCACTGCGGTTTGATTTGAAGCCGTGGCGGATGTGGGAGGTTTGATGGGCGCGCTCATTGTGCCGGACCACGCAACCCTAACCCCCGATGACGCGTCATCGGGAATGTTGAAAATAGGAGAAGCCTAATGGCTAAAAAACTGGCTGGCACGATGAAGCTGCAAGTGCCTGCAGGTCAAGCAAACCCGTCCCCACCCGTGGGTCCGGCGCTTGGTCAGCGCGGCATTAACATCATGGAATTCTGTAAAGCGTTCAACGCGAAAACACAGGATCTGGAGCCGGGTTCGCCCTGCCCAACCATCATTACATATTATCAGGACAAATCGTTCTCGATGGATATCAAGACGTCACCGGCGTCTTATTACCTTCGTAAGGCTGCGAAGCTTAAATCTGGCGCTGCTCTGCCCGGTCGCGAGACTGTTGGTACTGTGACAATGGCCCAGATCAAAGAGATCGCCGAAGCCAAAATGAAAGACCTGAACGCAAACGATATCGATGCGGCAGCTAAAATCATCATGGGGTCTGCGCGCTCCATGGGCATCGAGGTGAAGTAATCATGGCAAAGTATGGAAAACGTACCACAGCTGCCCGTGAGGCATTTGCCGGTAAATCCGACCTGACAGTTGAAGAAGCTGTTGCGCTGGTTAAATCGAACGCGACTGCGAAATTCGACGAAACTGTCGAGATCGCTATGAACTTGGGTGTTGACCCACGTCACGCTGACCAAATGGTTCGCGGTGTTGTGGCGCTGCCAAACGGCACAGGTAAAACTGTTCGTGTGGCTGTATTTGCCCGCGACGCGAAGGCCGAAGAAGCCACAGCAGCTGGTGCTGACGTGGTTGGTGCCGAAGACCTGATGGAAATCGTCCAAGGTGGCAAGATCGACTTTGATCGCTGCATTGCGACACCAGACATGATGCCTATCGTTGGCCGTCTGGGTAAGGTTCTGGGCCCCCGCAACCTGATGCCAAACCCCAAGGTGGGTACGGTGACTATGGATGTGGCGGCTGCTGTTGCTGCTGCCAAAGGCGGCGAAGTTCAGTTCAAAGCGGAAAAAGAAGGCGTTGTTCACGCCGGTGTTGGTAAAGCGTCCTTTGACGAAGCCAAGCTGGTTGAGAACGTCCGTTCCTTCATTGATGCAGTTTCCAAAGCGCGCCCAACTGGCGTCAAAGGTTCCTACATGAAAAAGATCGTTATCAGCTCGAGCATGGGTCCAGGTGTGACCATCAATATCGAGAACGGTACTGGTAACTAAGAGATTTGGTCCCCGATTAACCTCGGGGATCATTTAGCGGCGCCGCAAGGCACCGTTCTGTCCGAGACGGAGGGTTGGGGTAACACCTGCTAATTCCTTCCTGAGATGGGAAGCGAGACAAATTAGACGAGGACCAGTCCTCGGGTGATTTTGGCCTCGGGACCCTGAATTGGACCCGAAACGCCCCGCTAATTTAGGGGACAAACTGAGCCGGAGGGGGGAACCCTTCCATAATTGGAGTGAAACTGTGGATAGAGCACAAAAAGAAGCCGTAGTCGCTGAACTCGGCGAAATCTTTGAAAGCTCTGGCGTTGTAGTGGTTGCCCACTACGCGGGTCTTACAGTTGCGAATATGCAGGATCTACGGGCGCAAATGCGCGAAGTAGGTGGATCTGTGCGTGTTGCCAAAAACAAGCTCGCCAAAATCGCCCTTGAGGACAAGCCTTGCGCAAGCATCGCCGAACACCTGACGGGCATGACTGTTCTTTCCTACTCTGAGGATCCTGTGGCTGCGGCCAAGGTTGCTCACGGCTTTGCCAAAGAAAACGACAAGTTCGTTATCCTTGGTGGCGCTATGGGTGAGAACGCACTTGACGTCGCCGGTGTTAAGGCCGTCGCAGCAATGCCATCCCGCGAGGAGCTTATCAGCTCTATCGTTGGCTGTATTGGTGCGCCTGCTTCCAACATCGCCGGTGCCATTGGCGCGCCTGCAAGCAACATCGCTGGTATCTTGTCCACGATCGAGGACAAGGCTGCTTAAGCAACTGAACAAGGCCGGCGTATGGATACCCCATAACGTTGGAACACATCTTAAACGAACGGAAACAGTAAAATGGCTGATCTGAAAAAAATGGCTGAAGAGATCGTGGGTCTGACCCTTCTCGAAGCACAAGAACTGAAAACTATCCTTAAAGACGAGTATGGCATCGAGCCAGCTGCTGGCGGCGCTGTAATGGTTGCTGGTGGCGGCGACGCTGGTGGCGCATCTGCTGAAGCACAAACAGAATTCGACGTAATTCTGGTTGCTGCTGGCGGTCAAAAAATTGCTGTCATCAAAGAAGTCCGCGCCATCACTGGCCTGGGCCTCAAAGAAGCAAAAGACCTGGTCGAAGCTGGCGGCAAAGCTGTCAAAGAAGGCGTAGACCAAGCCGAAGCCGACGAAATCAAAGGCAAGCTGGAAGCAGCTGGCGCCGAAGTCGAACTGAAGTAATTCAGGGCAGAGCGTTTCGGCGTTCTGCTGGCGATCAAATATGGCTGGATCCGATTTTTATCGGGTCCAGCCGAACCTGTCTTAGAAAGGGCTTTTTATCGAGCCCTTTCTAAGACTTGGTTCACGGTTCGAGAGCAAGCCAATGGGAGGTTTGCGAGAATAGACCATGATCCAGTTGCGTGTGCGGCGCATAGCTGTGGCCCCGACAGCCAATGTGCCCGCGAGCAAATGAAAGGCGACAATACCGATGGCGCAATCTTATCTTGGCCAAAAGCGGCTGCGTAAATATTACGGTAAAATCCGTGAAGTTCTGGAAATGCCGAACCTGATTCAGGTTCAAAAATCCTCGTACAAACTGTTCCTTGATTCCGGCGATCAGCTGGCGCCAATGGATGGCGAAGGTATCAACGGTGTTTTCCAATCGGTTTTCCCGATTAAGGATTTCAACGAGACTGCCATTCTGGAGTTCGTAAAATACGTTCTGGAAAAGCCAAAATACGATGTAGAAGAATGTATGCAGCGCGACATGACCTATTCAGCCCCGCTGAAGGTTACGCTGCGCTTGATCGTGTTTGATATTGACGAGGATACAGGCGCCAAATCGGTTAAAGACATCAAAGAACAAGACGTGTTCATGGGCGATATGCCTTTGATGACACCAAACGGCACCTTCGTTGTGAACGGTACCGAGCGTGTAATCGTTTCGCAAATGCACCGCTCACCCGGTGTGTTCTTTGACCACGACAAAGGCAAAACCCACTCCTCGGGTAAACTGTTGTTCACCTGCCGCATTATCCCATATCGCGGTTCATGGTTGGATTTCGAATTCGACGCCAAAGACATCGTGTTCGCGCGGATTGACCGTCGCCGTAAGCTGCCTGTGACAACGTTGTTGTATGCGCTGGGTCTGGACCAAGAACAGATCATGGATGCCTATTACGACACCGTCGATTTCAAACTGAAAAAGAACAAAGGCTGGGTCACCAAATTTTTCCCTGACCGTGTTCGCGGCACACGTCCTGTTTTCGATCTGGTGGATGCGAAGACTGGCAAAGTGATTGCTGAAGCTGGCAAGAAAATCACGCCACGGGCCGTGAAGAAATTGATCGACGAGGGCAAGGTCGAGAACCTGTTGCTGCCAATTGATCAAATCCTTGGGAAATATGTCGCCAAGGACATCATCAACGAAGAAACCGGTGCGATTTATGTCGAAGCTGGTGATGAGCTGACTCATGAACTGGACAAAGAAGGCGAAGTGATCGGCGGCACATTGAAAGAGCTGCTGGACGCGGGCATCACCGACATTCCTGTTCTGGATATCGACCACACCAATGTTGGCCCTTACATGCGCAACACGCTGGCGATTGATAAAAACATGGGCCGTGACACCGCGTTGATGGACATCTACCGCGTTATGCGTCCGGGCGAGCCGCCCACCGTTGAATCCGCTTCGGCGCTGTTTGACACGCTGTTCTTTGATAGCGAGCGTTATGACCTTTCCGCGGTTGGCCGTGTGAAAATGAACATGCGTTTGGCATTGGATGCCGAAGACACTCAACGCACGCTGCGTCGTGAAGATATCGTTGCCTGTATCAAGGCGCTGGTTGATCTGCGTGACGGCAAAGGCGGCGTTGACGACATTGACCACCTTGGTAACCGTCGTGTGCGCTCGGTTGGTGAGTTGATGGAAAATCAATATCGCGTTGGCCTGCTGCGTATGGAACGTGCGATTAAGGAACGGATGTCATCGGTCGAAATCGACACAGTGATGCCGCAAGACCTGATCAATGCCAAACC
>DEIK01000025.1:0-12194 GCA_002352425.1 Rhodobacteraceae bacterium UBA2776 | reverse complement strand
CGTGCTGGTTTTGAGGTGCGCGATGTGCATCCAACCCACTACGGTCGCATGTGTCCGATTGAAACGCCCGAGGGTCCGAACATTGGTTTGATCAACTCGCTGGCGACATTTGCACGCGTCAACAAATACGGCTTCATTGAAACACCTTATCGCAAGGTGGTTGATGCGCAGGTGACGGACGAAGTGTCATACATGTCCGCGACCGAAGAAATGCGTCACACTGTGGCGCAGGCCAACGCGCATCTTGATGCCGATGGTCGTTTCGAAAACGATCTGGTGTCCAGCCGTAAATCTGGCGACTATCTGCTTAGCCAACGTGAAAATGTTGACCTGATTGATGTCAGCCCGAAACAGTTGGTGTCCGTTGCGGCATCTCTGATCCCGTTCCTTGAAAACGATGACGCCAACCGTGCCTTGATGGGGTCGAACATGATGCGTCAGGCGGTTCCATTGCTGGTGGCCGAAGCGCCGCTGGTTGGCACCGGTATCGAGGAAGTTGTTGCACGCGATTCCGGCGCGGCCATTATGGCCCGTCGCGGTGGTTACATCGACCAAGTTGATGCCAACCGTATCGTTATCCGCGCCACCGAAGATCTGGAAATCGGTGACCCGGGTGTTGATATTTACCGTCTGCGGAAATTCCAACGCTCCAACCAAAACACCTGCATCAATCAGCGTCCACTGATCAAAGTGGGCGACAAAGTTGGCAAAGGCGAAGTGATTGCCGATGGCCCCTCCACCGATATCGGTGAATTGGCTTTGGGTAAAAACATCATCGTCGCGTTTATGCCGTGGAATGGCTACAACTACGAGGATTCGATCCTGATCTCCGAGCGCATCGTGCGCGAAGACGTGTTCACTTCGATCCACATCGAGGAATTCGAAGTCGCGGCCCGTGATACCAAACTTGGCCCAGAGGAAATCACCCGTGATATTCCAAACGTCGGCGAAGAAGCGCTGCGTAATCTGGATGAAGCCGGTATCGTTTATATCGGTGCCGAAGTTCAGCCGGGCGACATTCTGGTCGGTAAAATCACACCAAAAGGCGAAAGCCCGATGACACCGGAAGAGAAACTTCTGCGCGCCATCTTTGGTGAGAAAGCGTCTGACGTTCGCGATACGTCGCTGCGCGTAAAACCCGGCGATTTCGGGACTGTTGTTGAGGTACGTGTCTTTAACCGCCACGGTGTGGAAAAAGATGAACGTGCCCTACAGATCGAGCGCGAAGAGGTCGAAAGCCTTGCCCGCGACCGTGATGACGAGCAACACATTCTAGATCGGAACACTTACGCGCGTCTAAAAGGCATGATCCTTGGCAAAACAGCGGTGAAAGGTCCGAAAGGCGTTAAGCCGAAATCGGAAATCACCGAAGAGCTGCTGGAAATGTTGTCGCGCGGTCAATGGTGGCAGTTGGCGCTGGGTGATGAAAAAGACGCAGCCGAAGTTGAAGCCTTGAATGATCAATATCAAGCACAAGGTCGCGTTCTAGAAGCGCGCTTTGAGGACAAAGTCGAGAAGGTGCGCCGTGGCGATGATCTGCCTCCGGGTGTGATGAAAATGGTCAAGGTGTTCATTGCGGTGAAACGCAAACTGCAGCCAGGCGATAAAATGGCGGGTCGCCACGGGAACAAAGGTGTGATTTCACGCGTTGTTCCAATGGAAGACATGCCGTTCTTGGCCGATGGGACACCGGTTGATTTCTGTTTGAACCCACTGGGTGTGCCGTCGCGTATGAACGTCGGTCAAATTTTGGAAACACACATGGGTTGGGCCGCACGCGGTCTGGGCCTAGAGATCGACGAGGCGCTGCAAGGCTACCGTCGTGACGGTGATCTAACACCGGTGCGTGAAGCGATGAAAATCGCCTATGGTGAAGATGTCTACAACGAGGGCATCAAAGACATGGACGACGAACTGCTGGTCACTGCTGCCGGCAACGTGACACGCGGTGTGCCGATTGCGACGCCTGTATTTGATGGTGCCAAAGAGGGTGACGTTGACGACGCGCTGACACGCGCTGGGTTCAGCACCTCGGGTCAGTCGATCTTGTTTGATGGCCGTACGGGCGAGCAATTCCAACGCCCTGTGACTGTTGGCGTTAAATATCTGCTGAAACTGCACCACCTTGTGGATGACAAAATCCACGCGCGTTCAACTGGTCCTTACAGCCTTGTCACGCAGCAACCTCTGGGTGGTAAAGCCCAGTTCGGTGGCCAGCGTTTCGGGGAGATGGAAGTCTGGGCGCTGGAAGCATATGGCGCGGCATACACGCTGCAAGAGATGCTGACAGTGAAATCGGATGACGTTGCAGGCCGGACCAAAGTTTACGAGAGTATCGTCAAAGGCGAGGATAATTTCGAGGCTGGTGTGCCGGAAAGCTTTAACGTGCTGGTCAAAGAGGTCCGCGGTTTGGGCCTGAACATGGAACTCCTGGATGCGGAGGGTGAAGATTAGGGTTTTCCCTAATCCACCCCACCCATCTGCAACCCAATTTGAGGTATCAAAATGAACCAGGAACTTACAAACAACCCGTTTAACCCGCTGACGCCGCCTAAGGTGTTCGACGAAATCAAGGTCTCTCTGGCATCGCCAGAGCGGATCCTTTCGTGGTCTTTCGGTGAAATCAAGAAACCTGAAACCATCAACTACCGGACGTTCAAACCAGAACGCGACGGTCTGTTTTGTGCGCGTATTTTTGGCCCAATCAAAGATTACGAATGTCTGTGTGGCAAATATAAGCGGATGAAATACCGCGGCGTTGTCTGCGAGAAATGCGGTGTTGAAGTTACGCTACAAAAAGTGCGTCGCGAACGGATGGGCCACATTGAGTTGGCTGCACCCGTTGCACACATCTGGTTCTTGAAGTCACTGCCATCGCGTATTGGCTTGATGCTGGACATGACCCTGCGGGATCTGGAACGCATTCTGTATTTTGAAAACTACGTTGTGATCGAACCCGGCCTGACCGACCTTATGTATGGTCAGTTGATGTCCGAAGAAGAGCACATGGATGCGCAAGATGCCTATGGCATGGATGCTTTCACCGCCGGTATCGGCGCGGAAGCGATCCGTGAAATGCTGAGCCAGATTGATCTGGAAGGTGAAGCCGAAGGGTTGCGCGCTGAGCTGGCCGTGGCCACAGGCGAGTTGAAGCCCAAGAAGATCATCAAGCGTTTGAAAATTGTCGAGGCGTTCATTGAGTCGGGCAACCGTCCTGAGTGGATGATCATGACCGTTGTGCCTGTGATCCCGCCAGAGCTGCGCCCACTGGTGCCGCTGGATGGTGGCCGTTTTGCCACCTCAGATCTGAACGATCTGTATCGCCGGGTGATCAACCGGAACAACCGTTTGAAACGTCTGATCGAGCTGCGTGCGCCTGACATCATTGTGCGTAACGAAAAACGGATGTTGCAAGAATCCGTTGATGCGCTGTTTGACAATGGACGTCGCGGCCGTGTGATTACCGGCGCCAACAAACGTCCGCTGAAATCACTGTCTGACATGCTGAAAGGTAAACAGGGCCGTTTCCGTCAGAACCTTTTGGGTAAACGGGTCGATTTCTCGGGTCGTTCGGTGATTGTGACCGGTCCAGAGCTGAAACTGCATCAATGTGGTTTGCCAAAGAAAATGGCGCTGGAGCTGTTCAAACCGTTCATCTATTCGCGTCTGGAAGCCAAAGGCATGTCTTCGACTGTGAAGCAAGCCAAGAAGCTGGTTGAAAAAGAACGTCCCGAAGTTTGGGATATTCTGGACGAAGTCATTCGTGAACACCCAGTGATGCTGAACCGTGCGCCAACGCTGCACCGTTTGGGCATTCAGGCGTTTGAACCTGTGCTGGTTGAAGGTAAAGCGATCCAATTGCACCCGCTGGTGTGTTCCGCGTTTAACGCCGACTTTGACGGCGACCAAATGGCGGTTCACGTTCCATTGAGCCTTGAGGCGCAGTTGGAAGCCCGCGTTTTGATGATGTCGACAAACAACGTGTTGTCCCCGTCAAATGGTGCGCCAATCATCGTTCCGTCACAGGATATGATTTTGGGTCTCTACTACGTCACCATGATGCGTGAAGGTATGAAAGGCGAAGGCATGATGTTTGCCAACGTCGATGAAGTACAACACGCGTTGGATGCTGGTGAAGTACATCTGCACGCCAAAATAATCGCACGGATCAAACAGATTGATGATGAGGGTAACGAGGTGCTGACGCGCTTTGAAACCACGCCGGGCCGGATGCGTTTGGGGGCTTTGCTGCCGTTGAACGCCAAGGCACCGTTTGATCTGGTCAACCGTTTGCTGCGGAAATCTGAAGTGCAGCAAGTGATTGATACGGTTTACCGTTATTGTGGCCAAAAAGAATCCGTTATTTTCTGTGATCAGATCATGACGATGGGTTTCCGCGAGGCGTTCAAGGCCGGTATTTCGTTTGGTAAAGACGATATGCTGATCCCGGACACCAAATGGACCATTGTTGATGGTGTGCGCTCGCAGGTGAAGGAATTCGAACAACAGTATATGGACGGTCTGATCACTCAGGGCGAGAAGTATAACAAAGTTGTCGATGCTTGGTCCAAATGTTCCGACGAAGTTGCGGACGCGATGATGGGCGAAATGTCAGCCATGCGTATGGATGATGCCGGTGCCGAAATGGAACCGAACAGCGTTTATATGATGGCCCACTCTGGTGCGCGTGGTTCCCCCGCGCAGATGAAACAGCTGGGTGGTATGCGCGGTCTGATGGCGAAACCTTCGGGCGAGATTATCGAAACACCGATTATCTCGAACTTTAAAGAAGGTCTGTCGGTTCTTGAGTACTTCAACTCGACCCACGGCGCGCGTAAAGGTCTGGCCGATACGGCGCTTAAGACAGCGAACTCGGGTTATCTGACACGTCGTCTGGTTGATGTTGCCCAAGATTGCATCATTCGCATGGAAGACTGTGGTACCGAGACTTCGATCACAGCGTCTGCTGCCGTGAATGATGGTGAAGTAGTTGCATCATTGGCCGAGCGTCTGCTGGGTCGTGTGGCTGCCGAGGACATCATCAAACCAGGCACAGACGAAGTGCTGGTGCGCAAAAACGAGCTGATCGACGAGCACATGGCCGACAAGATCGACAAAGCCGATCTGGCCACTGTGCGGATGCGTTCACCTTTGACCTGTGAAGCCGAAGAGGGCGTATGTTCGGCCTGTTACGGTCGTGACCTTGCACGTGGTACACTGGTGAACCAAGGTGAAGCTGTCGGCATTATCGCCGCGCAGTCAATCGGTGAGCCCGGTACACAGCTGACAATGCGGACATTCCACATTGGCGGCATTGCGCAGGGTGGTCAGCAATCGTTCCTAGAGGCATCGCAAGCAGGGACCATCGGGTTCAAAAACTCGAACCTGTTGAAAAATGCCAACGGCGAAATGATCGTCATGGGTCGCAGCATGCAGCTGGTGATCATTGATGATAACGGTCAGGAACGTGCGCATCACAAATTGTCATACGGCTCAAAAATCCATGTCAAAGATGGTCAAAAAGTTGATCGCGGCGACAAGATGTTTGAATGGGATCCATACACCCTGCCGATCATCACGGAAAAAGCCGGTACTGTTAAATACGTTGATCTGATATCCGGTATCGCGGTTCGGGAAGAAACCGATGACGCGACTGGCATGACCCAGAAAATCGTGATCGACTGGCGGACTGCGCCTAAAGGCAATGATCTGAAACCTGAAATCATCATTCTTGACAAGAATGGCGAGCCAGTGGTGAACGCCGCTGGTCACCCAATGACATACGCTATGTCCGTGGATGCCATTCTATCGGTTGAAGACGGTGACGAGATCAAAGCCGGTGACGTTATTGCGCGGATCCCGCGCGAGGGTGCTAAAACCAAGGACATTACCGGTGGTCTGCCGCGTGTGGCCGAGTTGTTTGAAGCCCGTCGTCCCAAAGACCACGCGATCATCGCCGAGATTGATGGTTACGTGCGCTATGGCCGCGACTACAAAAACAAACGCCGCATTTCGATCGAGCCAGCTGATGACACGATGGAAACGGTTGAATACATGGTGCCCAAAGGCAAACATATTCCTGTGGCCGAGGGCGACTTCATCCAGAAGGGTGAATACATCATGGACGGTAACCCGGCCCCGCACGACATTCTTGCGGTTATGGGCGTCGAGGCATTGGCCAACTACATGGTTGATGAGGTTCAGGACGTTTACCGTCTGCAAGGCGTGAAGATTAACGATAAACATATCGAAGTGATCGTGCGTCAAATGCTGCAGAAATGGGAAATTTCCGACAGTGGTGAGACCACGTTGCTTAAAGGCGAGCATGTGGACAAAGCCGAATACGATCTGGCGAATGAGAAGGCGAAATCCAAAGGCGTTCGCGAGGCCAAAGGCGAGCCAATCTTGTTGGGGATCACCAAGGCATCGTTGCAAACACGCAGCTTTATCTCGGCGGCATCGTTCCAGGAAACCACGCGGGTTTTGACCGAAGCATCGGTACAGGGCAAGCGCGACAAACTGGTCGGTCTGAAAGAGAACGTGATCGTTGGGCGCTTGATCCCGGCCGGTACAGGCGGGGCGACAATGCAGTCGCGCAAAATCGCTCAGGACCGGGATAACGTCGTGATCGAGGCTCGCCGCAAAGAAGCAGAAGAGGCCGCACGTTTGGCTGCTCCTGTAACAGAAGACATCGTCGGTGGCGAAGTGTTCGAAAGCGGGTTGGTCGACACACCTGAAAGCCGCGACGAGTAAGTCAACGCCTCTAAAGAAAACCAAAGGGCCTCCGTGTGATAGCACGGGGGCCTTTTCCATTTCTGGATGGACAGGGGCGAAATGTCTTTCTACGGTGCAGCATTGTTGGCACGCATTTTCGGTGTCAATGTGTATTCAGACATGAAAAGAGACCTGTGATGAGTTCGCTCTCGGACAATATGCGCGGTGCATTGTTTATGATGGGCAGCATGGCTGCCTTTACCCTGAATGATGCCTGTATGAAGGTGGTTCTAGGAGACTTGGCGCTGTTTCAAGCGATCTTTTTACGTGGATTGCTGACGATTGCCGTTTTGGTAGTTTTGTCGCGCTGGATGGGTGGCTTGAACTTTCAGATGCCGCGTAAGGATTGGGCGCTGGTGCTAACCCGCAGCCTATCAGAAATTGGCGCAACCTATTTCTTTATCAACGCGTTGTTTCATATGCCAATCGCCAATGTCACCGCGATCTTGCAGGTGTTGCCGCTGACCGTGACGCTATCCAGCGCCATGCTGTTTGGTGACAGGTTGGGCTGGCGACGTTTACTGGCCATTATGGTTGGGTTTGTCGGGGTGATGATCATTGTGCGTGACGGGTTGAGCGGGCTGAACACCTATGCGCTTTATGCATTGATCGCGGTGGGTTTTGTAACTGTGCGCGACCTCTGTGCGCGGCGTTTATCGTCGGGGGTGTCGTCGGTCACCATTGCGCTGATCAGTGCCATTGGCGTGGTCGGATTTGCGGCTATCGGTACTCAGGGTGAAGTCTGGGCCGAGGTCAGCGGCGAATCCGTCGCTTTGCTGGCAGGGGCGGCCTTTTTCATCTTGGGTGGGTATTTGTTCAGTATCATGACTATGCGGGTGGGCGAAGTCAGCTTTATAGCACCTTTCCGCTATACCAGCCTATTGTGGGCGCTGTTGCTGGGGTTTGTGGTGTTTGGCGATTGGCCGGACAACCTGACGATGGTGGGCATTGTGATCGTCGTGGCGACGGGGGCATTCACCTTTTATCGGGAACGCAAACTGGCGCAGGCGGGTTCGGCTTAAACGCGCGCCCTCAGTGCTTAGGCAGCGATTTTGCCATGTCTTTGTGGTGTTTGAAACGCGGATCGGCCTTTGGGTCGTCGCCACGTTTTTCGCACATGCTGGCGACATAATCGGCGCAGCATAGGTGGTGCAATCGCATAACGCCCGGGATTTGGCGCAGGCGATCATACTCCACGTCAAACCGATCCCCGTATGAAACAGCCGACAGATTTTTCTGATCATTGCGATCCAGTCGTTCGTGGAACGTATCCGTGTATCGGTTCGCAAAATCCGAGGCCGCGGGGCGTCCCTTTTTGTGGTCGAACTCCTCCATCGTGCGCACGGCGTAGTGGTTTATTTCGGCGATGTGATGCAGCATTCGGCCATCAGGACTGGCGTTCTTGGGGCTTTTGTTGGGGTGGAATTCTTGAAACTTCGAACCATCCGTCAATGCATAGTAATTGCCATCCTGCCCCCAAGTGCCGCTGCCGCTCCATCCGCTGGCGCAATGGGAATTCAAGCGGTTGTACAGCCGTGGATCGCGCACAAGGCTTTTGATCACAGCGTCGCGAAAGTAGCCCACTTCGCTGGAGCGGGTGAAATGCCGATGCACCAGCGTATCCTGCCATTTCGGATAGCCCGAGCCGCCAAACAGCCGCCAGTTGATGGCCATTGCAGCAAACGGTACATCGCCATTGTTCAACAAGGCGCCGATGCTGCGGTCGCCGACATGGATCACCAGAAATTCGTCGACATCACAGGTCAAAAGCCATTTGGCCTGTTTGATCAGCGGATGTCGGCGGGCGATGTGATAGGCTTCGGCCTGCGGGCTTAGACCAGTGCGTGGTTCGTGGCGTTTACAAGCAAGTTCGCCGGAACGCCCCAAAAGGCGCAGCAATTGCGGGGAATGGTCCGTGCAATCGTTGAACATCACCAGAATATTTTCAAAGCCCAGCATCTTTTGCCACGCCAACCATTCCAGAATAAACGGCCCCTCATTACGCATTGCGGTTAAGACGAGGCTGCCTTGCATGTTATGATTGTCCTGTCGCTGATTTATGGCTATTTATCATGGTGTTTTGACGCCGGTCAATAATAATGACCCAATGATCCGTCATGGATCGTTTGCGCCTGTTGACACGGCTTGCGACTCCCCATATACGGCGACCACTTGGACAGGGTGTATTCCCAATTGTCCGACTTAAAACTAGTAGTGGTCACGATCCGGGCTGGCGCTCCGATCCTCTGGTATACCCTCCATATCGTCCTACAATTTGGGGCGGATGTGGAATTTGCGCTGTGCGGGTATTCGATCCGTAGATGAATTTAACGTGTTGCAACTACGGGGATAGACCGGAATGCCAACGATACAACAGCTGATCCGCAAACCGCGCCGGCCAAAAGTAAAACGCTCTAAGTCACTCCATTTGGAGGGATGCCCGCAAAAACGCGGCGTCTGTACGCGCGTTTATACAACGACGCCCAAGAAACCAAACTCTGCTATGCGGAAAGTTGCGAAGGTTCGCCTGACCAACGGTTTCGAAGTCATTAGTTACATCCCAGGTGAAAGTCACAACCTTCAGGAGCACTCTGTGGTTCTGATCCGTGGCGGTCGCGTAAAGGATTTGCCCGGTGTCCGTTACCACATTCTGCGTGGTGTTTTGGATACCCAAGGCGTCAAAGATCGTAAACAACGTCGTTCGAAATACGGCGCCAAGAAGCCGAAGTAAGGAGAGCGCGATATGTCACGCCGCCACGCTGCTGAAAAACGCGAAATTCTGCCCGACGCCAAATTTGGTGACCGCATTCTTTCGAAGTTCATGAATAACCTGATGATTGATGGCAAAAAATCTATTGCCGAAAGCATCGTCTACAATGCATTCGATCGCGTTGAGGAAAAACTGAAGCGCGCACCTGTCGAGGTCTTCCACGAAGCCATCGACAACATCAAACCGTCTGTCGAAGTTCGTTCGCGTCGTGTTGGTGGTGCAACCTATCAGGTTCCCGTTGAAGTGCGCCCCGAGCGTCGCGAAGCATTGGCCATTCGTTGGTTGATCATCGCTGCGCGCAAGCGCAACGAAAACACTATGGAAGAGCGCCTTGCTGGCGAGCTGATGGATGCAGTAAGCAGCCGCGGCACAGCCGTTAAGAAGCGCGAAGACACCCACAAAATGGCCGAAGCGAACAAAGCTTTCAGCCATTATCGCTGGTAACACTTTAAGGTAAGGCCCCAGAAAATGGCACGCGAATATCCACTCGATCGCTACCGTAACTTCGGTATCATGGCGCACATCGATGCAGGTAAAACCACCTGTACCGAACGGATTCTGTATTACACTGGTAAATCTCACAACATTGGCGAAGTGCACGATGGCGCGGCGACAATGGACTGGATGGAGCAGGAGCAGGAACGCGGGATCACCATTACGTCCGCCGCGACGACCACATTCTGGGAACGCACCGAAAACGGTAGCGATGCCGAGACTGACAAGCACCGTATGAACATCATCGACACCCCCGGTCACGTTGACTTCACAATTGAAGTTGAGCGCTCCTTGGCGGTTTTGGATGGTGCGATTGCGCTATTGGATGCCAACGCGGGTGTTGAGCCTCAGACAGAGACCGTTTGGCGTCAGGCTGACCGTTACAAGGTTCCACGGATTGTTTTCGTGAACAAAATGGACAAAATCGGCGCGGACTATGACAACTGCGTTCGTATGATTAAAGACCGCACAGGTGCTACACCTTGTCCGGTTTCGTTCCCAATCGGGTCCGAAACCGAGCTGGAAGGCATTGTTGATCTGATCACTATGCAAGAATGGGTTTGGGTCGGTGAAGACCTTGGCGCATCTTGGGAGTTGCGTGAAGTTCGTGCCGAGTTGAAAGACCGGGCGGATACAATGCGCGCCGAGATGATCGAATTGGCTGTTGAAATGGACGACGACGCCATGGAAGCTTATCTGGATGGTAATGAGCCAGATGTTGCAACTCTGCGCAACCTGATCCGTCAGGGCACTATTGCTATGAAATTCGTTCCTATCCTTGGTGGATCGGCCTTCAAAAACAAAGGTGTTCAGCCACTGTTGAACGCTGTGATCGACTTCTTGCCAAGCCCCTTGGATGTTGTTGATTACATGGGTTTCAAACCTGGCGATGAAACAGAGACACGTGACATCCCGCGTCGTGCGGACGATGAAATGCCATTCTCGGCGCTTGCGTTTAAAATCATGAATGACCCGTTTGTTGGTTCGCTGACATTCACACGGATCTATTCCGGTGTTCTGAATAAGGGCGACGGTATCCTGAACTCGACCAAAGAGAAAAAAGAACGTGTTGGTCGGATGATGATGATGCACTCGATCAACCGCGAAGAGATCGAAGAAGCATTTGCTGGCGACATCATTGCGCTGGCCGGCCTGAAGCAAACCACCACAGGTGATACGCTTTGTGCCGTGAATGAGCCGGTTGTTCTGGAAACAATGACTTTCCCCGATCCTGTGATCGAGATTGCTGTTGAGCCAAAAACAAAAGCTGACCAAGAGAAAATGTCGACTGGTCTGGCCCGTTTGGCGGCCGAAGATCCATCCTTCCGCGTTGAAACTGATTTTGAATCAGGGCAAACGATCATGAAGGGCATGGGCGAGCTTCACTTGGATATTCTGGTGGATCGTTTGAAGCGTGAGTTTAAAGTTGAGGCCAACATTGGTGCGCCTCAGGTTGCTTACCGCGAGACCATCGGCCATGAAGCTGAAATTGACTACACCCACAAGAAGCAATCTGGTGGTTCCGGCCAGTTTGCGCGTATTAAAATGGTTATCCTTCCGACTGAAGCGGGCGAAGGTTATTCGTTTGAATCTAAGGTCGTTGGCGGCAACGTGCCAAAAGAATACATCCCAGGTGTTGAAAAAGGCATCAAGTCGGTGATGGATTCTGGCCCATTGGCTGGCTTCCCAGTGATCGACTTCAAAGTGCAGCTCCTTGATGGTGCTTACCACGATGTTGACTCTTCGGTTCTGGCCTTTGAAATCGCGGCACGTGCCGGTATGCGCGAAGGTTTGCGCAAAGCGGGTGCGAAACTGCTTGAGCCAATTATGAAAGTCGAAGTGATCACGCCGGAAGAATACACCGGTAACATCATTGGCGATCTGACATCACGTCGTGGTCAGGTTCAAGGGCAAGATAGCCGCGGTAACGCGATTGCGATTGATGCCTTTGTTCCTCTGGCCAACATGTTTGGTTACATCAACAACTTGCGGTCCATGTCTTCGGGCCGTGCGAACTTCTCGATGCAGTTCGATCACTATGACCCCGTTCCGCAGGCTATCTCGGACGAAATTCAAAAGAAATTCGCGTAAGCGCAACGGCGCAGCCGCATAAAGTGTAAAGAAGGAGCCCATCATGGCTAAGGAAAAGTTTGAA
>DEIK01000021.1 GCA_002352425.1 Rhodobacteraceae bacterium UBA2776 | reverse complement strand
GGCCAGCAGTTGCGCGGTCAGTTCGGCCACCACATCACCGTTTTCCGCATGCACCATCGGGGTCGCGCCCAATTCGGCACACCGCTTAAACGATGAATACATCTCGTCGTCGTTCACCATCAACGCGCCTTTGTAGGCGAGGAAATGTTTGAACGTGTTGATGCCACGGTCCTGAACCACGGTTTTCATATCGTCAAACACCTGCTCGCCCCACCATGTCACCGCCATGTGGAACGAATAATCGCAATTGGCGCGGGTCGATTTATTGTCCCAGCGCTTCAGCGCATCCAGCGGGCTTTCACCCTGATTTGGCAGGGCAAAGTCAACCACCATTGTGGTGCCACCGGCCAGACCCGCACGGGTGCCAGATTCAAAATCATCGCTGGAATAGGTGCCCATAAACGGCATTTCCAGATGGGTGTGCGGATCGATCCCGCCGGGCATGATGTAACACCCCGTGGCGTCCAGAACTTCGTCACCTTTCAGGTTTGGGCCGATCTCTATGATCTTGCCACCGTCGATTTTGACATCCGCTTTGTAGGTCAGATCAGCCGTTACAACGGTGCCGTTCTTGATTACTTTGGTCATAGTACTCTCCATCTTCGATTAAGAAATCTGCAACTCTGTTTCAGTTGGTTCATAAAACATTGCATTCGATTTGAGACATTGCATCTGCGGCACCCGAAAGTGGTAGTTCAAAAGTGAAATCGTTACCGCTGTCAGTCAGCAGCAAGATATCGTGAGTTGCTGCAAGCGCGATGAAGCTCGGGGAGAGTTCCCCCCAGTATTGGCCTCGAGCGTAGCCAAAATTGCCAAGATTTATAGCTTTACCGCCATCAAATGTCGCGAAAACCGCCATTTCAGTCCCATACAAGGGATCGCCACCAACCCACATACTAAGGTAGCCTTTCAAGTTTTTGTGGTTATTTTTATCAGGCACAATATTACACCCGATCTGCAAAGATTTACCGCTTTCGTGACTGCCATAATGCGCAACAGCGAATTGCGCGGCGTCCTTTGACACAATCAGTGATCTTGTTCCTCCCATATATGCGAGGAATCGAGGCTCCCATGTCTCGGCAACGACTGGAGCAGAAAACATCAACCAAGTCAGTGCAGAAATTACTATTTTCACTCCACAATCTCCGCCGTCTCGACCACCGCGTGCATCAACACATCGGCCCCAGCCGAAGCCCATTCCTTGGAAATCTCCTCGGCCTCGTTGTGGCTCAGCCCGTCAACACAAGGGCACATCACCATCGCTGTGGGCGCGACACGGTTGACCCAGCAGGCGTCATGTCCCGCACCTGAAATCAGGTTGCGGTGCGAATAGCCCAGACGTTCGGCGGCGTTGCGCACGGCTGTGACGCAGCCCTCGTCAAACGTCACCGGATCAAAGCCGCCGACCTTTTCAAATTCGATCCCCAGCCCCATTTCCTCGCAGATCGCGGTGGCACCTTCTTTTAGGCGGGCCTCCATATCTTCGATCACCGCCAAATCGGGCGAGCGGAAATCGACGGTGAACACCACTTTGCCCGGGATCACGTTGCGGGAATTCGGATAGACATCAATATGCCCCGCCGCCCCAACCGCATCGGGCGCGTGGGACATCGCAATCTGGTTCACCAGTTCCAGCACGTGCGCCAACCCCATGCCAGCATCTTTGCGCATCGGCATCGGGGTCGATCCCGTGTGGCTTTCCTTGCCGGTGATGGTCACTTGGGTCCAAGACAGGCCCTGACCGTGAGTGACAACGCCGATATCCTTGCCCTCGGCTCTCCAGAATTGGCCCCTGTTCGATGTGCAGCTCGAAAGAAGGCATGCATCTTGCGCGCGCCGACTTCCTCGTCACCGCGCCACCCGATGCGGGCCAGCTCATCGCCGAATTTTTTGCCCTCGGCGTCTTCGATGTTATAGGCCCAATCCTGCGTGTGCATCCCCGCGAAACACGCCACTGAAGCCAACATGGCGGGGGCGAACCGCGTGCCCTCTTCGTTGGTCCAGTTGGTCACAACGATCGGGTGTTTGGTTTTGATGTCCAGATCATTAAGCGTGCGCAGAATTTCCAGCCCGCCAAGCACCCCCAAAACGCCATCATATTTGCCGCCCGTGGGCTGCGTATCAAGGTGGCTGCCAACATAAACCGGCAGCGCATCGGGGTCGGTGCCTTCACGGCGGGCAAACATGTTGCCCATCTGGTCCAGCCCCATGGTGCAGCCCGCGGCCTCGCACCAAGATTGGAACAGGTGACGCCCCTCGCCGTCTTCGTCGGTGACGGTCTGGCGGTTGTTGCCACCGGCCACACCCGGCCCGATCTTGGCCATATCCATCAGCGATTCCCACAGGCGTTCGCCGTTGATTTTTAAGTTTGCTGCTGGTGCGGCCATGATTATTTTCCTTCTATTTCAAATACTTCAGAACAGATCCCAGAATGCCGAACATCTCGTCGACTTGGGCTTTGTTGATCATCAACGGCGGGGACAGCGCGATAATGTCGCCGGTTGTGCGGATCAACAAACCTTTGTCATAACACTGCAAAAACGCCTCGAACGCGCGCTTGGTCGGCGCCCCCTCAATCGGCGTCAATTCGACCGCGCCAATCAAGCCCGAGTTGCGAATATCAATCACATGCGGCAGCCCCTTCAGCGAGTGCAACGCGTCCTCCCAATAGGACGCCAATGAGGCCGCATTTTCGAACAACCCGTCCTCGCGATAGGTTTGCAAAGTCGCCAAACCTGCCGCCGAAGCGATTGGATTGCCGGAATAAGTATAGCCGTGGAACAGCTCAATCGCCTCTTCCGGCCCTGACATGAACGCGTCGTGAATTTCCGAAGTCGCCAACACGGCCCCCATCGGGATAACCCCGTTGGTCAACCCTTTAGCGGTGGTGATTAAATCTGGCATCACGCCGTAGTGTTCGGCCGCAAAGCTGCTGCCTAGACGGCCAAAGCCCGTGATAACCTCATCGAAAATCAACAAAATCCCGTGTTCCGTGCAGATCTTGCGCAGTTTTTCCAGATACCCCTTGGGTGGCATCAAAACGCCGGTGGATCCCGCCATCGGCTCGACGATCACAGCGGCGATATTTTCACCGCCATGCAATGCCACGATGCGCTCCAGATCATCGGCCAGATAGGCGCCATGTTCGGGCTGACCACGCGTATAGGCGTTTTGATCAGGCAAATGGGTGTGCGGCAGATGATCAACACCGGTGAGCAGTGAGCCAAAGAATTTGCGGTTATTGACGATGCCGCCAACGGAAATACCACCAAAATTGACGCCGTGATAGCCCCGTTCGCGACCGATCAAACGGGTGCGAGTGCCTTCGCCGCGCACACGATGATACGCAAGCGCGATTTTCAGCGCAGTTTCTACGGATTCAGACCCAGAATTGGTGAAAAACACATGCTCAAACGGGTCCGGTGCCATGTCGCGCAGCGCACTGGCCAACTCAAACGCTTTGGGATGGCCCATTTGAAAGGCCGGCGCATAGTCAAGCTCGCTGGCTTGCTTGGCAATCGCTTCGGTGATCAACGGGCGATTATGCCCAGCATTACAACACCACAGGCCCGCAGTGCCATCCAGCACATCACGCCCGTCAGAGGTCTGGTAATACATACCATCGGCGGACACAAACATACGCGGATTTTTCTTAAATTGGCGGTTTGAGGTGAACGGCATCCAGAATGCGGACAGGTCGTTGGGAACCTTCGGGGTATCATAAGCCATGGCAGAATCCTTGTTGGCTGACGGTGGGTGGCGGCAAGGTTTGACCAATTGGTCAGGATCAGGCTAGCAGAGCCCTTGCAACAGTCAAGAATTTCATCACCAACTCTAGAGCTCAAACGCCTTATTCCAAAGAAAAATCCCCAATGATTGCAATTTTTGTGGCAGTTTGGCTCATGCACGGTAAACTGTACCGACGGGCAATTGAATTTTCGCGCAAAAGGACAGTGAATGTCAGAGACACAACCGCGCACGCGGATACAGAAAAAGAATCGGGTCGCGATCTTGAATGCCGCATTGGATGTGTTTTCACAGTTCGGTTTTCGCGGCTCAACTCTGGATCAGATCGCCAAAACCTCGGGTCTATCCAAGCCAAATCTGCTGTATTACTTCCCCTCCAAGGCCGCGATCCATGTCGAGCTGTTGTCGGGATTAATGGACACCTGGCTTGACCCATTGCGCGATTTGGACCCAAACGGCGATCCCAAAGCCGAAATACTGGCCTACATGCGGCGCAAACTGGAAATGAGCCGCACATTGCCCCGCGAAAGCCGCTTGTTTGCCAATGAGATTTTGCAAGGCGCGCCGCGTATGATGGCCGCCATTCAGGGCGAACTGAAAGAGCTAACAGATGAGAAAGCCGCCGTGATCTCGGGCTGGATGGAGGCTGGAAAAATCGCCCGCGCCCACCCTTATCATCTGCTGTTTTCGATATGGTCCCTGACCCAGCATTACGCCGATTTTGACGTGCAAGTGCGGACCGTTTTGGGTGATCTGGAAGCTGATCCTTTTCCAGATGCCGAAACATATCTGGAAACCTTGTTTTCAAAGCTGCTGACAGTCTGAACCCGTTAAAAATCTCCTAAATTTTGAACAACAAAGCCGGGGACGTTAACCCCTCTTTCACATATTTAGTCTGATTATTACGTGTCGGTGGGGGTGCCGATCAGGAGCAAGGATATGCTTATCATCCCAGGGGCTTTGCCTGTGGCCCCAACACCAGAACAGGCTTTTGCAGTGCAACCAGCACCTTCACCTGTAAAAACTGTGACGCCCGTTGCGCAATCCTCAAAAACGCGAAACGAAACGGGTTCTCAGACGGGCAACCAATCAGGCGGCCAAAGTGGTGCTGTGCTTGCGCCGATCCCAAATCCGGACAAACCAACTGGCCCGACCCCTGCGTTCGAGGCCAACCTGCTGGAAGCCGAGCGCGAAAAAAATCGCGCCGGACCTGTTCTGCCTGAAAAACATCAAGCCGAGTCAGAAACCGAAAAGGCGCCCGAGCATTATGCCAAGGCGCCAGATCCGGAAAGTCACGAAATAGACATTACGTTCTAGTCAGCGCCAGGTGCGCATGTGCTTTGGCTTGGATTGTTCGGATGCGCCGTCCAGTTACCGTATTCATCTGTCACGGCAGTGCCAGTACGCAGGTCAATCTCGCCCGCTGGCAGTTCTTTCATTGTGATGCATCCGTCCACGGGACAGACATTCACACATAGATTGCAGGCCACACATTCGTCATCCTTAACGCTAAACACACGATCGGCCGACATTTCAATCGCTTGGTGGCTGGTGTCCTCACAGGCCGCATAACAACGTCCACATTTGATGCAATCGTCCTGATTGATCACAGCTTTGGTGATGAAATTCAGGTTCAGGTACTGCCAATCTGTAACATTTGGCACAGCCATGCCAACAAACTGATCCACGGACGTATACCCTTTTTCGTCCATCCACTGGCTAAGCCCAGCGATCATCTCCTCGACGATTTTAAACCCATAGGTCATAACGGCGGTGCAAACCTGCACGTTGCCGCAACCAAGCGCGATAAACTCGGCCGCGTCGCGCCATGTCGTAACCCCACCAATGCCCGAGATCGGCAGCTTAGCGGTTTCCGCGTTGCGCGCAATTTCCGCCACCATGTTCAACGCAATCGGTTTCACCGCAGGACCACAATACCCGCCATGCGTGCCCTTGCCATCAATCATCGGCTCGGGCGACATAGCATCCAAATCAACGGATGTGATCGAATTGATCGTATTGATCAGTGAAACAGCATCCGCTCCACCGCGCATCGCGGCCTCGGCCGGTTTGCGAATGTCGGTGATGTTTGGCGTCAGTTTCACGATCACTGGCAGGCTGCAATATTGCTTGCACCACCGCGTGACCATCTCGATATACTCCGGCACCTGCCCAACGGCCGAGCCCATACCACGTTCAGCCATCCCATGCGGGCAGCCAAAATTCAGCTCAATCCCGTCGGCTCCTGTGGCCTCAACCACGGGCAAAATGGTTTTCCATGCCTCTTCTTCACAAGGCACCATCAACGACACGATGATCGCACGGTCAGGGTAATCTTTTTTAACTCGCGCGATCTCCTCGAGGTTCTGGCGCAACGGACGGTCCGTGATCAATTCGATATTGTTCAACCCTAACAGCCGACGATCCGCGCCGAAAATCGCACCGTAACGGGGGCCGTTCACATTCACCACGGGCGGACCTTCTTCACCCAGCGTTTTCCAGACCACACCACCCCAACCGGCCTCAAAGGCGCGGCGGACATTGTATTCTTTGTCCGTTGGTGGCGCAGAGGCCAGCCAAAACGGATTTGGTGACTTAATACCAATAAAATTTGAGGTTAGATCAGCCATTTTTATCGCCCTCCCCTATGCCATCAACGTGGCGTGAATATCAATTGCAGCGTCGCGACCTTCGGCCACCGCCGTAACGGTCAGATCGTCGCCACCACTGGCGCAATCTCCTCCAGCCCAAACACCCTTCATCGAGGTGCGGCCAGCGTCATCAACCATGATTTTGCCGCGCTCCACGGCCACACCATCTGGTGCCCCTTCAAGCGTTTGACCGATCGCCAAGAACACCTGATCCGCCGCTATGCGAACCGTTTCGCCGGTGCCTTTCAGGGCGCCGTCCGCTTCGCTGGTGTATTCGAATTCAGCCTCATTCACCGCCCCTTCACCGTGCATCGCAACGGGTTGGGCATTGTAGATGATCCGCACCCCTTTGGAGGTTGCAAGCTCTTGCTCGTAAACCGAAGCCGCCATCCGTGCCTTGCCGCGCCGATAGACCATCGTCACCGTATCAGCGCCCAGCAATTTGGATTGCACGGCCGCATCCACAGCCGTCATTCCACCACCGATCACGACCACATTGCGCCCCACGGCCAGCTTGGACATATCGCCTGCCTGACGTAAATCCGAAATAAAATCAACAGCATCAACGACACCGCCCAGATCATCCCCATCTGCAGACAGGGCGTTCACACCGCCCATGCCGATGGCCAAAAACACAGCGTCATAGCCCGCCGATAGGTCCACCAGCGACATGCCGTCGCCCAAACGTTTGCCGTATTCTATTGTAATGCCGCCAATTTGCAGCAGCCAATCGACTTCGCGATGAGCAAAGTCATCGACCGATTTATAGGCCGCAATGCCGTATTCATTCAGACCACCTGCCTTGGCGCGCCCGTCCATCACCACAACGTCGTGACCCTGCATTGCCAAACGGTGCGCACAGGCCAGACCCGCAGGCCCCGCCCCGACAACCGCCACCTTTTTGCCCGTCGCCGCCGCCCGCGTGAACGGATGTACGCCTGACGCCATCAATTTGTCCGTGGCGAACCGTTGAAGGCGGCCAATCTCGACCGGCTTGCCTTCGGCAACTTCGCGCACACAAACCTCTTCGCATAGGGTCTCTGTTGGACAAACACGGGCGCACATACCACCCAGAATGTTTTGCGCAAAGATCGTTGCTGCCGCAGATTCTACCATCCCCGTGCTGATCTGACGAATAAACATCGGGATGTCGATTTCGGTCGGACAGGCCGTCTGACACGGCGCATCATAACAGAAATAGCACCGATCTGCAGCCACCGCTGCCTCATGCGCATCAAGCGGCGCGTGCAAATCCGCAAAGTTATTTGAATAGGTTTCTGTGGGTAAACGTCCTGGCGCGACCCCTGGTGTCATCTGGCTGTTCGGCATATCTGGCTTCCCTAGCTGGCGTAAAACATGGTGAAATCCTGCCACAACTTCATTTTTTTATCAAATGGTAAATTTTATTATTTTCAAACGCCGCTTTTCACCCCCTATGACCTCGCGTATAAGCGTTAAAAACCACCGCCCAATTGACGGGGCCAAAAAGAGAACCAACGAGGACGCCATGACAAAGAACTCAAGAGACGCCGACGTGGCCTTTATTCAGGCACTGGCCGCCGTGCTGGACGAAAACGACATGACCGAAATTCAGGTCAAACGCATCTACGCCAACAATGACAGCATGAACGTGCGCGTTAGCCGTCAGGTTAACATGGTCGCCGCAGCCGCTGCCCCCGTGGCCGTCGCCGCTGCAGCACCCGTCGCCGCAAGCACCGCCCCCGTCGAGGCCCCTACCGCCTCCGCTGATCCGGCCTCTTTGCCGGGTGCTGTGACCTCACCGATGGTTGGCACCGCATACCTTCAACCCGAACCCTCAGCGCCCGCCTTTGTCAGCGTTGGCGCACAGGTCTCCGAAGGTGACACCATTATGATCATCGAGGCGATGAAAACGATGAACCACATTCCAGCCCCCCAATCGGGCACCGTAAAACGCATTCTGGTTGCCGACGGCGACGCCATCGAGTTTGGCGCGCCTTTGATGATTATCGAATAGGGGCCAAACCATGTTCGACAAAATCCTGATCGCCAATCGCGGCGAAATCGCTCTTCGCGTTGTGCGGGCATGCCGTGAAATGGGTATCAAATCGGTCGCGGTGCATTCCACGGCTGATGCCGACGCAATGCATGTGCGTATGGCAGACGAGGCCATCTGCATTGGCCCACCCGCTGGCACCGACAGCTATCTGCGCATCCCTGCCATCATTGCGGCCTGCGAAGTTACCGGCGCGCAAGCGATCCACCCGGGCTATGGATTTTTGTCGGAAAATGCTGATTTTGTTCAGATTATTGAGGATCACGGGTTGACCTTTATCGGCCCCACAGCCGAACACATCCGCGTCATGGGCGACAAAATCACCGCCAAGGACACGATGAAAAAACTGGGCGTCCCTTGCGTTCCAGGATCAGAAGGCGGCGTGCCTGACGTGGCCACGGCCAAAAAAGTCGGCCTTGAACTGGGCTATCCGGTGATCGTCAAGGCCACAGCCGGTGGCGGTGGACGCGGCATGAAGCTGGCGCCGACCGAAGCCGATATGGAAAGCGCCTTTCACACAGCCCGCGCCGAAGCCCTCTCCGGTTTTGGCAACGACGAAGTCTATATCGAGAAATATCTGACCACACCCAGCCACATCGAAGTCCAAGTGTTTGGCGATGGCAAAGGTAATGCGGTGCATTTGGGCGAGCGCGATTGCTCGCTGCAACGCCGCCACCAAAAGGTATTCGAGGAGGCCCCCGGCCCCAACATCACCCCCGAAATGCGCGCCAAAATCGGCAAGACCTGTGCCGATGCGGTCGCCGGCATCAACTATATCGGCGCGGGCACGATTGAGTTTTTGTACGAGAACGGCGAGTTTTACTTCATTGAAATGAACACCCGTTTGCAGGTCGAGCACCCCGTGACCGAAGCCGTATTTGGCGTCGATCTGGTGCGTGAACAAATCCGCGTGGCGGCTGGAATGCCCATGTCCTTCACGCAGGATGATCTGGAAATTAGCGGCCACGCCATCGAGGTACGCATCAACGCGGAACGCCTGCCCAATTTCACCCCCTGCCCCGGCACCATCACCCAATTCCACGCCCCCGGCGGGCTGGGCGTACGAATGGATTCGGCGCTTTATGACGGGTATAAAATTCCACCTTATTACGACAGCCTGATCGGCAAACTGATCGTCCATGGCCGTGATCGCAATGAGGCCTTAGCCCGCCTCAGTCGCGCCTTGGGTGAGCTGATTGTCGATGGTGTTGACACATCCCTACCCCTGTTTCACGCCCTATTGGCCGAGGACGACATCCTGACGGGCAACTACAACATCCACTGGTTGGAAAAATGGCTTGAGGAAAATCTGGCCTAAGTCGCCACTTAGGACATCGGGATCAAAGCACAGGTGCCACGACGTTTTGCCGACTTGCGGTAATAGTCCCAGGTGCCTTTGCGGTCCTCTTCCGGAACGCTGAACCAGTCCAACCAAACGCAATCATACCCCAGCGCTTCGGCCATCGCATCCAGCGCCTTAAAGCTGGGATAGCCCACAATCGCTCTTTGCTGCCCCTCAATTTGCGAGGCGGCATTCAAAATATTGCTTGTGTTTTCACGCTGCATTTGGATCATCGGCCAATTCTTGTCCATGAACTCGCTGTCGACAATGATGACCTTGGGTTTGAGCGCCTGCACCAACGTCAGCAGCCTGAAGTGATCCATGATGTGATAGAAAATGCCAAACACCCCGACCACGTCATAGGTCTCGCCTTTGGCGACTTCGCTTTCCAACTCTTTGAACAAATCATTGCAACGCAACTCGACCTTTGAGCGCAATTCGGCATCAGGATAATCCTGAAACGTGTCAATCAGTTCTTGCCGCGCCTCGACACCAACAACTTCGCGTGCCCCGGCCCCCGCAAATGCGTAAGCCCAACGGCCGTCATGCGAGGCAATATCGAACACCCGCGCGCCCTCAATTTCCTCTTTGAACGGTTCAATCAAAAACGAATGGCGGGCATTCATACGCGGTACAGTGTCCGCTTTTTCGGCGTATAAGTCCATATCTTCCAAAAAATCGAAAAAACCCACGGTATGACTTTCTTTATTGTGTTTCACAGCAACATTAAAACCGAATACAACAGCCTGTAAACGGCAAACGGCCTTTGCGACCTATTTGCAAAATGAAAAAGCCCCAAGAATGCTCAGAGTATGACGAAACCATGACCAACCCCCTAACCCCGGACCTTATGCTGCAAGCCTATGCGTCAGGCATCTTTCCGATGGCGGAAACACGCGATGATCCCGAACTTTTTTGGGTAGATCCGCAGTTCCGCGGTGTGTTTGAGTTGGATAATTTCCACATTTCTCGCAGCTTGGCGCGTCGAATGCGTGGCGAACCTTTCACTATTCGAACAAATACCGCGTTCATGGACGTGATCGCTGGTTGCGCAGCACGCGAACAAACATGGATCAATGCCCCGCTACTGGAATTATATGAACAACTGCACGAAATGGGCTTTGCTCATTCTCAAGAGGTCTGGGATGGCGACGTGCTTGTGGGGGGCGTATACGGATTGTCGATAGGCGGCGCTTTCTTTGGCGAAAGCATGTTTTCGCAGCGCACAGATGCCTCAAAAATCGCGCTGGCCTACTTGGTAGATCGCTTGCGCATCGGTGGGTTCACCCTGTTTGACACGCAGTTCATCACGCCGCATCTGGCTTCATTGGGCGCTGTGGAAATCCCGCAGGACGCATATCATTTGCTGCTGGAACAAGCCCTGTCACAGGAGGCGGATTTTTTACGCCAAGTAGAAACACCCAGCGCCTATTCGGTTTTGCAGCGCAACACCCAGACGTCATAGCGCGCATGATCCAGCGCATTGAGCGCCGGTGTCGCCGAAATCATCCAGCCTGAAAACACAGGCGCCTCGCCCCCCCGCTCCCGTATCGTCAACTCCGCATAGGCATTGCCCGACGGGTTGCCAGCAGGATAGCGGCATTCACCCAAGGTGATGTTCAAACGGCCATAATCGCCGCTTTGTCCTGTAGCCAATTCAATATCGGTCAAACTGCCGTCGACCTTATCCAACCCACGCAGAATCACGCCATTGGCTGTGGTGACATCTTGGGCAAGGGCCGGACCCGCGATAAACAACAGAAAAAGAGCCAGTGCCGGTCTCATTCGTCTTCGCTTCCCGATACAAACTTCATCAACAGCGACACCAAACTGACAGCGCCTTGAGTGTCCAAAATTTCGTCGCCTGCTGCAAAGTTTTCAAGGGAACCACCTGGGAAAATCTCAATGAAACTTCCGCCGAGCAACCCTTCGGACGAGATCACGACCGTGCTGTCATCCGGGATCAACACCCCGTCTTTGACGGTCAAAACCGTATCGGCGCGGTAGGTTTGCTGATTCAGTGACATGCCGCGTACTGTGCCGATTTTGACACCGGCAAGGCGCACATCTGTGCCGATCGTGACACCTTCGCCAGATCGAAAACTGGCGCTCAGCGCATAGTCGTTGCTCTTGGTCGGCGCAAAGCCGGTGGCCTGCCCCGCATAAATCAAAAACCCGACAGCGACTGCCAAAACAGCCCCGCCGACCAATACTTCTGTGCGTGATTCCGACATTGGTTATTCAGGCTGCCAAGCATCATAGTCGCGGCGTTCTTTCGGGGCCACGTTGCTCATCGAGCCCGCAGGCGCATAGGCTTCGTTTGAACCGGTCAAGTTGACTTGATGTGGTTTTTCCCATTTTTTGTGGGTCAACGGCGCCTCTGTTGGTGGTTGATCCCATGTGAAATGCAGCCAACCGTGCCAATCTGGCGGGACCATGGTCGCCTCGGGAATGTCGGCATAGCAAACCCAGCGACGTTTGCCGTTACGGGTTTCATAGTAGACATTGCCGTTTTCGTCTTCGCCAACCTTAACGCCATTGCGCCACGTGAAAATCCGCGTGCCCAGCGTTTGGCCGTGATACCATGTCAAAAGTCGAAGAATTGAACGCATGTTGCTCTCCAAAGTGTCTGACACAGATATGGACCAACCCAGCGCCAAGGTCCAGTGGTCAGAGCGTTTTCAGGCGATTTATGGCAGGCGTGCCGTCACTTCGATCTCGATTTTCATCGCAGGGTCGATCAATCCGGCCTGAATCATCGTCGCGGCAGGTGGATTATCGCCAAATGCTTTGCGTAAACTGGGCCAACAGGCCTCAAAATCATTGCGGTCAGGCAGGGTGTAATTCACCCTTACCACATCGGCAAATGACGCGCCGGCCGTTTCAAGCGCTGCTTGAATATGGCCCAATGCCAAATTGCACTGCTCTACAACGCTTTGCGGTGTCGTCATTGTGGCATGATCATTGCCCACTGTGCCCGCCACGAACACCCATCCGTCAGCCACAACCGCACGGCAGTAACCGATTTTCGGCTCATAGGCGGATCCGGACGAGAGTCGCTTGATCGTCATACCAAAAAAGGCTCGCTTTAGCTGGCGCTGGCTTCTTCTTTTTTACCGCCCTCGGCGTAAATCAACAGCGGGTTGGCATCAGGCCCAACCGCCTCTTCGTTGACCACAACTTCGTCGATATTTTCCAGACCCGGCAGGTCGAACATCGTGTCCAGCAAAATGTCTTCCATGATAGAGCGCAAACCCCGCGCGCCAGTTTTACGCTCGATCGCCCGCTTGGCGATGGCGGTCAGCGCATCCTCGGTGAAGGTCAGCTTGGCTTCTTCCAGTTCGAACAGGCGTTGGTATTGCTTCACAAGCGCATTTTTCGGCTGGGTCAAAATGGTGACAAGCGCGCTCTCATCCAGATCGGTCAGCGTCGCAATCACCGGTAAGCGGCCCACAAATTCAGGGATCAGGCCAAATTTCAACAGATCTTCTGGTTCCAGATCCGTCAGCATTTCACCAACGCCGCGATCCTCATCGTCCTGAACATCAGCGCCAAACCCAATGGCCGAGCCCTTGCCCCGCTGTGAAATGATTTTTTCAAGACCCGAGAAAGCCCCGCCACAGATGAATAAAATATCAGTGGTGTCCACTTGCAGGAATTCCTGCTGCGGATGTTTACGTCCGCCTTGCGGCGGCACAGAGGCAACTGTGCCCTCCATGATTTTCAACAAAGCCTGTTGCACACCCTCGCCCGACACATCGCGGGTGATGGACGGGTTGTCAGATTTGCGGGTAATCTTATCAACTTCGTCAATGTAAACGATGCCGCGCTGCGCGCGCTCGACGTTATATTCAGACGCTTGAAGTAGCTTTAGAATAATGTTTTCAACATCTTCACCGACATAACCAGCCTCGGTCAATGTGGTCGCATCGGCCATTGTGAATGGCACATCCAAAATCCGCGCCAACGTTTGCGCCAACAGTGTTTTACCACAACCCGTTGGACCAATCAGCATGATGTTGGATTTCGCCAACTCGATGTCGCCGGATTTGCCGCCGTGGTTCAGGCGTTTGTAATGGTTGTGAACCGCCACGGACAAAACCCGTTTGGCGTGGAACTGGCCGATAACATAATCGTCCAGAACTTCACAGATTTCCTTGGGTGTTGGCACACCTTCGCTGGATTTCAGACCCGCGGTTTTGGTTTCCTCGCGGATGATGTCCATGCACAACTCAACGCATTCATCACAGATAAACACAGTTGGTCCCGCAATCAGTTTGCGAACCTCATGTTGGCTTTTGCCGCAAAAAGAACAATAAAGCGTGTTCTTGCTGTCGCTGGTTGAATTGTCCGCCATGATGCACCTCTAGTGGCTCAAAATCTGTTTCGGTCGTAAACGGCCCGAATTGCCCCGAACCGTTTCGCAAAGACTGCCCCCGCCGTTCAGCTTAGGGCAGTCAGTTTTTGTCTACAACGCCAAAATCATCGGCGCCCAAGGAACGGATCAACCGTCATCTTCGTCCGTTGCCGGCCGGTTCTCAACGATTTCATCCAGATGGCCCCATGCCAGCGCCTCTTCGGCGGTCATGAAATTATCCCGATCCAGCGCCTTTTCGACGGCTTTCAGCGATTGCCCTGTGTGCTTGACGTAAATCTTGTGCAGCTGATCTTTAACCTTTTGGGTCTCGGCCGCATGGATCATGATGTCAGTGGCTTGGCCTTGGTATCCGCCGGAGGGCTGATGCACCATGATACGGGCGTTGGGCAGGGCAAACCGCATGCCGGGCGCTCCGGCAACCGACAGGACCGAGCCCATGCTGGCCGCTTGCCCAATCACCAAGGTCGAAACCTTCGGCTTGATGTATTGCATCGTGTCGTAAATCGACAGACCCGATGTCACCACGCCACCTGGCGAGTTGATATACATCGAAATCTCTTTTTTCGGGTTGTCCGCTTCAAGATGCAAAAGCTGGGCCACAATCAAGCTGGCCATACCATCGTGCACCTGTCCGGTCAGAAAAATAATCCGTTCTTTCAACAGGCGCGAGAAAATATCATAGGCCCGTTCGCCGCGCGCGGTTTGCTCAACCACCATTGGCACCAAATCATTGGTCAAATAGTCAACTGGATCGTTAATTGGATTGTACATATTTACCTGCCTGCTTCTGTCGCTCTAACTTGCGCGAGTTTCCTTCCCCAAGTCTTAGTTGTGCGCTCGGACCCCTGCAAGGGGGGCAACGTTGTTTTCGCATAAATGAGCTGAACGATCCGTTACCAAAATGCCGATTTTTGAAAAATAATTCGAATTTTACCGACAGTGTAATAAAGCGGTCGTTTTTCACGAATAAGCATAAACCGTTGACTTTGTGAACAATGTTGCGATGAGTTCACCTATAGCTGCAAACGCCAATAAAACCCGCGAGGAGCAAAAATTGGGCCATTCAGAATATCTGCTCGACGTGTTGATTTTTCTGACCGCAGCCGTGGTTGTGGTGCCAACTTTCCAGCACCTGCGCTCCAGCCCGATTCTGGGGTATTTAGCGGCGGGGATTCTCATCGGGCCTTATGGTTTTGCGCTGATCGGTGACACTGGGGCGGCGCACACGCTGGCCGAACTGGGCGTTGTGTTCCTGTTGTTCATGATCGGGCTAGAGCTTTCGATCTCGCGTCTTAGGGCCCTTGGCAGCAAGGTATTCGGGCTGGGCAGTCTACAGGTGTTAATCACGGGCGGGGCAATCGGCGCCCTGGCCTATTTGCAGGGCCAAACCTTTGGGGCCGCGACCATTATCGGCGGCGGGCTTGCTCTGTCATCCACCGCCTTTGTCTTGCAACTGCTTGTTGAGCGTGGCGAACGGGCCACGCGCTTTGGCCTGACCACATTCGCAATCCTGCTTTTGCAAGATATCGCCGTAGTGCCCTTATTGATTTTGGTCACCCTATTGGGGGCCGAGGGCGCGTCGTTCATCGAGGCCTTTGGGTTCGCTGCGCTCAAAGGCGGGGCCGCCTTGATCGTAACCTTTGGGTTTGGCCGCTTTGCCCTCCGCCCGCTTTACCGGATGATCGCCAGCATGCGCAGCGCCGAGTTGTTCGTCGCCACCACCTTGTTGGTGGTGCTGGGTATGGGCTGGGTCATGACTTTGGCCGGGCTGTCGATGGAAATGGGCGCACTTTTGGCAGGGCTTTTACTGGCCGAAACCGAATATCGGCACCAGATCGAGACCGACATCCGCCCCTTTCGCGGCATCCTGCTGGGATTGTTTTTCATGACCATCGGCATGTCGATCGACATCAGCTTTATCATTGGGAACCTAGGCATTATCCTGCTGCTTGCTGTCACACTCATGGGGCTAAAAACCTTAATAACAACAGGGCTTTGCCATCTTACGGGCATGCCGCTTAGCACCTCGACCAGAACGGGGTTTGCCCTGTCCCAAGGCGGTGAATTCGGCTTTGTTTTGCTCGGAGCGGCCATGGCGCTTAGCCTGATCACACAGGATGTTGCGCAAATCTTGATGGCGGTCATCACCCTCACAATGGTCGCGACCCCTTTGATGTTTTACGCCGGAAAACACATTGGCAACCGGTTGCGTCCGGATGCCCACACGCCACAAGACTCGTTTGGCCCCGACTTGGAAGACGTTAATGATCATGTGTTAATCGCCGGTTTCGGCCGCGTCGGCCAAACCGTCGCCAAAGTCATGTCGGACGCTGGCATACCCTATGTGGCGCTGGACCTTGACCAAGCCCGTGTCGCCAAATGCCGCGAACGCGGCGTGTCGGTCTATTATGGCGACGCCGACCAGATTAACGTGCTGCAATCAGTCGGCGCCGGACGAGCCAGAATGGCGCTGGTGACACTGGACAAACCCAAAGTCACCCGCCGTGTGGTCGCCGCCCTGCGCAGCCACTACCCCGACTTGCCCATACTGGTACGCGCTCGCGACCGCAGCAGCACGTTGGAGCTGGAACAAATTGGCGCCACAGCCGTTGTATCTGAAGCCGCCGAATCCAGCTTGCAACTGGGCAGCATCGCCTTGAAATCACTGGGCGTGGAAGAAGATGACATCCTCTGCGTCATTCAGGAATACCGAGAAGATGATTACGCACGGCTGGAAGACATTATTTCTGGCAAATAATACAGAGGCCAGCGGAAAATGCTGCCCCGTTCTGCTCCGACAGCCATCAAAGCAATACTCCCGCAGAGGCGCAAGACGATCGCCATTTCAGGTAACCGTTTGAAAAGTCACTAAGATGAATGGAAAACACCATGCGCAACACCCGTGACCGTATCCGTCAGGCCGTAGGATTTGAGCTTATCGGGCTGGCGATTGTGACGCCATTGGGCGCATGGATCTACGACCATCCGATGCAAAATATCGGCGTCATAGCAATTGTTGGCGCAACCCTTGCGACCGTTTGGAACTACTTCTTTAACCTGCTCTTTGACCACGCAATGCAGCGCCACTTGGGATATGTACAAAAATCCGTCTATGCACGGATCCTGCACGCCGTTCTTTTTGAACTGGGATTGTTGCTGGCTTTGATGCCCTTCATTGCTTGGTTTCTAGAAATTTCTTTGCTTCAGGCCTTCCTGATGGACGTTTCATTCTCGCTGTTCTTTATGGTCTATACCTTTGTTTACAGCTGGGCCTATGATGTGATCTTCCCCGTACCGATGCACACTGAACCGGATACAGGCCAACCCAGCGAATAGAGGCATCGGGCTGAGCCCGCAAAAACCACGTCCAATGCGGCGTTACGGCGTCCTAAAACGCGGCGTTGTAATCCGCCTTGTCAATCGGACAGGCCAAAACCGTGAAAATGTCGCGCGCCAAACCGGCCTTTGAACGCCGCTTGCAAACCTTGCGCACTTTCAACCACTTCGCCGATACCGCCATAAGCCTGCGCCACTGCGACAATGTCGGTGCCGACAAACTGCACCCCGTGGTTTGCCAACTGCATCGCGGTTGGCTTTTTCTCGATCAATGCCAATGCATTGTCCACCGGCACCACGATCACCACGGGCACCTGCATATCGCGCAGGGTCGCCAGATCGCCCGCCGTCATGTCAAAGCCCGCATCCCCCACCACCGCCACAACCGGCGTGTCAGGGGCGGCCCGTTTATAACCAATCGCCAGCGGCACGGCGACGCCCATTGTGCAAAACGCAGCCAACTGCAGCAGGGAATTGGGGCGCTTGCACTGCTACATCTGGCTGAGCAAAATCCGGTGTGCGCCGCTATCCGCGATCACCACAGCTTCCTCTGGCAAGCAAGTATTGAGGGTCTCAAAAATTTGATGCGGACCCCAGTCGTCGCAGTTCGCAAAAGCGCATCCCCATGAAGCCAGCCTCGGTCAGCGCCGCGACATTGTCCCATGGGTATTTCTCACTGCGGTCGACCTCGGCTGCCCGGGCCTTAAAAACCCCTTGGGCCAATTCTCGCGCTGCGCCTTTATCTGTACCTGTTCTGAAGTCAGTTCAAACATCATTCTTCCCCCAGCCACTCGGCCAAAATGTCGTCCGTATGCTCACCGCACAAAGGCGGATGGTGGCGATAGCTGACAGGTGTGGCGCTGAATTTCACCGGATTGCCGATCAGATCGACGTGGCCAGAACCGGCCTGCGGGTGCGGCATCGTAATCTTCATATCACGCGCCAAAACCTGCTCCGAGACAAACACCTCGGGCACTGTGTTGATCTCGCCCCCCGGCACGCCAGCAACCTCCATATCCGCCACCAACGTGGTTTTCTTGATTTGGCGGATACGCGCCTCAAGGGTTGCGATCAGCGCGACCCGGTGTTCCAGCCGCGCCGTGTTGGTCGCAAACCGCGCATCCTCGGCCAGTTCCGGCAGGCCAATCAATGCCGCAAACCGTGTGAATTGGGCGTCATTGCCCACGGCGACCACTGCATGACCGTCGGCACACTCAAACACCTGATAGGGGACGATATTGGGATGCTGATTGCCGCGCCGCTGCGGTGCGTCGCCCGACAACAGATAGTTCACCCCCTCATTGGCCAACCACGCCACCTGAGTATCAGCCAGCGCAATATCGATATGCTGCCCCTCGCCGGTAGCATCGCGATGCCGCAGGGCTGCCAAAATGGCATTGCTGGCGTACATGCCGCACATGATATCCGCAATGCCGACACCCACTTTGGTTGGCGCCCCATCAGGGTCGCCTGTCAGGCTCATGATGCCGCCCGCCGCTTGGGCTAACAGATCATAACCCGCCCGATGCGAATTTGGTCCTGTTTGGCCAAAACCGCTAATAGAACAGTAAACCGTCGCAGGATTGCGCGCCGAAATCGCGTCGTAGTCCAGCCCGTATTTAGTTAACCCCTTTGGCTTGAAATTCTGGATCACCACATCGGCCTTTTCAGCCAAACAGCGCAGAGTCTCGGCGCCTTCCGGATCCGCCATATCCACAGCTATACTGCGCTTGTTGCGGTTTGCGCTCATGTAATAAGCGCTTTCATTGCTGGCCTCACCAGCGGCCGCGGTGACATAGGGCGGCCCCCAGCCACGGGTGTCATCCCCCATACCGGGTCGCTCAACCTTGATCACATCCGCACCCATATCGCCCAACAATTGCGTCGCATATGGTCCCGCCAAAATACGCGACATATCCAGAATGCGAAGGCCCTTCAATGGACCAGTGTTTTGTGGTGACATGTGTAAATTCCCTAAGCTTGGCTGACTCGCCTTTGGCCGACTCTATGGGGTTGTTGTTGTAAAGAAAATGAAACTATTTTACATTTAACATAATTAATTCCACAACGAAATATGCGCCTTGATCACCTCTCATCCCTCATTGCCATCGCCGACCACCGCAGCAGCGGCCATTCACCTTAGCCATTCAGCAGTTTGCATCCAGATGCGCCAGCTAGAGGATCAAATCGGCGCACAGCTGTTTGATCGCAGCACCGCCCGACCAGAACTGACTCCGCTTGGCCGCGATTATGTAGTGCGTGCGCGCGTCATCATCGCCAAGATCGACGATCTGAAAGGGTTGTCGGCCCATAACAGGCTGGATGGAACCGCTTCGTTTGGTTTTGCACCAACCACATTGCAAACAATTCTGCCAGTGATCCGAACACAGCTCCAAACCCGTTTTGCCAACCTGCAAGTCACCACACGGTCTGGATTTCCCGAAGAACTGGCCAAAGCGGTTGCAACGGGGGGGGGGATTTCGCATTTTTCACAGCCCCGAACCAGTCCCATGCCGACATCACCTTGGACCTCACTGCGAACGAGCCTTTGTTCCTAATCGCCGCCCCAAGCACCCCCAAACATTTGGCGATAGATGAATTGCTACGGGATCAACCCTATATAGCGTTTAACCCGCGCACCTGGTTGGGGCAGCAAATTTTCACCAGCCTGAACGCGCGCGGCCTTTCGTTCAATCCTGCTATTGAACTGAATTCCATTGATGCGGTTGAAAACCTTGTTGCGCAAGGGTTTGGCGTCTCAATCGTGCCCCAACGCCTGTTTGCAGATGATATGGCAAAAACTCTGCGCTGTCTTGCGCTTGGCGATGCCACCGAGAGCCGAGAACTGGTGCTCGCCTCGCATCTGCACTGCAGTCGCCCAACATTGCGGCGCACAATCATTGGTTTTTTACATCCAGAAGTATCTGCAATAACACCCTGGACAATACAAAGGACCCCGCCATGACCTTACGACCGATTGTGCCACCAAATTACAAGGCAGCAGCCGAGCAGCTAAAACTGTCTCCAGCCATCATTTCGGGCGATCACGTCTTTCTGACAGGCGTTACGGGGACAGATTTAGATGGGAAAATGCCCGATGATCCCGCTGCACAGATCCAAAACGTTTTTGAAAAAACAATCTGGTTCTAGATCATGCAGACCTGACTTTTGCTGCTCTTGTCGAAATGACCCATTACCATGTTGGTATTCTTGACCACTTTGATCTGTTCAGCACAATTCGCGCCGACTATGTGCAGGCTCCCTATCCGGCATGGACCGCTGCCGAGGTCGTAGATCTGCGGCGGCAAGCTGCGATTGTTGAGGTCCAAGTGGTCGCCAGAACAGTGTGATATCGCAGCGAAGAATGCCGTAAGGCTTGATGAGCGTTTGCCCTACAGTGTCGGCAAAAACGATCCCCGCAGTTCAGAAATAAACTGATGCACCGTGGCAATTGCGGGGGTTTCTGTCAGATCTTCACGCTGCAGTAGATACCATTTGCGCTCTATCGGCAGCCCCTCGGGCTCGATCGTAACCAAGCGGCCTGATTTCAACTCCTCAGTGACGGTATGTTGCGAGATCATCGCGATGCCCAACCCCGCAATCACCGCTTGTTTGATGGTCTCGTTGGTGCCCATTTCAATGAACCGGTAGGTGGCCCCATCCCCGATCCGGTCCAGATACCGTATCATCAGAATGCGGGTGCCGGACCCGTCTTCACGGGCAATAAAAACCTCGGCCAACAAATCTTCGGGGCTGATGTTCTTTTTGCCAGCCAAATGATGCTCCGGAGAGGCGATCATCACATGCGGATGACTGCCAATCGGCTCAACCATAACAGCGGGGCTGCGCGGTGGGCGCCCCATGATGGCCAGATCAATGGATTGCCGCTGCAAAGACCGCACAATCGCGTCACGATTGCCGACCCGCAGCACCACGTCGATATCTGGATAGTGCTTTTGCAACATCGCAACCAATCCGGGGGCAAAATATTTTCCGGTCGACACCACCCCCAGCACCACAACGCCGCTTTGGCCACTGCGCAGGGCGCGCACCTGTTGCAAGCAACCCGCCAGGGCATTTTGAATGGAGTGTTGCGCCGCCAAAACCGCCTGTCCTTCGGCGGTCAACCGCGCGCCCTGGCCGCCGCCTCGATCGACCAATCGGCATTGCATATTCTCTTCCAAAATTCGCAGCTGGGTGTGGATTGCCGGCGGCGTCAGCCCGACCGCTTCGGCGGCTGCCGACAAAGTTCCATGTTCGGCCACGGCTCGGATCGCCCGTAACTGCTTGAAAGTTATCGCATCCAGCTTCTGAATTAAATTTTCCTTAATCTGACTTCCATCTTATTAAATTCTATAATCATTCAACTTATGGAATACAATTGAAAAAGCCAAAACGGGCCAGAATCGCAGGTCATACTCATCGCAGGTCATAATCGGGGGATTACCATGCAATCGGACAAAACTATCATTGGGGACAGCCATATCCCAGCCGATTTATATCCCCTGATCAACGGCCTTTGCACCGTTGGGGCCGACCTTGCCAAAACCATCGCTCGCGGCTCTTTAGGGCAGACTTTAGGCGGGGCCGTTGGCGAAAATTCGGATGGCGACCAACAAAAAACCTTGGATGTGATGGCAGACGAGGCCTTTGCCGCCGCACTGAAATCACTGGACGTGCGCTGGTATGCCTCCGAAGAACAAGACACCGTGGTCGAGTTGGACCCAAACGGCAAATACGCACTGGCGATTGACCCGCTTGACGGCTCCTCCAACATCGACGTGAACGTCTCTATCGGCACGATCTTTTCGATTTTCAAAGCCAAGGACAATGGCGATGACAGCTTCTTGCGCCCCGCCCACGAGCAAATCGCAGCGGGCTACATCATCTTTGGGCCACAAACCGGCCTGATGATTACCTTTGGTAAAGGCACACAATTCTACATCCTCTCCCCCGACACAGCCCGTTATGAGCTGGCCAATGCAGCCGTGACCGTGCCAAAGGCCTCGACCGAATACGCCATCAACGCCTCAAACTACCGGCACTGGACCAAACCTGTGCGCGCCTACATTGATGATTGCATTGCAGGGGCCGACGGGGTGCACGGGCGTAATTTCAACATGCGTTGGGTGGCGTCATTGGTGGCCGAAACCCACCGCATTCTGACCCGTGGCGGCATATTCCTGTATCCGGCAGATGCCCGCGAAGGATATGGGGCCGGTCGTTTGCGCATGGTCTATGAATGCGCCCCGATGGCGTTTTTGGTGGAACAGGCCGAGGGCCACGCCACCAATGAACACGACCGGATATTGGACCAAACCGCCAAAGAATTGCACGCCCGCACCCCCTTTGTGTTCGGCACCCCCAAAAAAGTCGACCGCCTGACCGCCTACCATGACCTGCCTGAAAAAGAAGTCTCGGCCCTGTTTGGCGCCCGAGGCCTGTTTCGCGATTAAGGAAAATATGACATGAGCAAAAAGCACCCCATCATTTCCGTCACTGGCTCCTCCGGGGCTGGCACATCGACCGTCAAAGACACGTTCGAGCAAATTTTTCGCCGCGAAGGCGTCACCGCCGCCACCATCGAGGGTGACGCGTTTCACAAGTTCGACCGCGCGGCGATGAAGGCCGAACTGGAAAAACACTATGCCAAAGGCGACCACACCTTTAGCCATTTCAGCTATGAGGCCAACGCGTTGAGTGAACTGGAAGCCGTGTTCAAATCCTACGGTGAAACCGGCACTGGCAAGAAACGCTATTACGTTCACAACGACATCGAGGGTGCTGCCTTGGGCGCGGCCTCGGGCACCTTTACCGAATGGCAGGACATCGAAACAGGCACCGATTTGCTGTTCTACGAGGGTCTGCATGGGGCCGTTAAAAACGACAGCATTGATCTGCCCAAATATGCCGATATGAAAATCGGCGTGGTGCCAGTGGTGAACCTTGAATGGATTCAGAAAATCCACCGCGACAAAAACCAGCGCGGCTACACCACCGAAGCCGTGACCGACACCATCCTGCGCCGCATGCACGCCTATGTGCATTGCATCATGCCGCAATTTACCGAAACGGACATCAATTTTCAGCGGGTGCCGATCGTCGACACCTCGAACCCGATGATCTCGCGCTGGATCCCCACGGCGGATGAAAGCCTCGTGGTGATCCGGTTCAAAAACCCGCGCGGCATTGATTTTCCCTACCTGCAATCCATGATCCACGACAGTTTCATGAGCCGCGCCAATTCAATCGTGGTGCCAGGTGGCAAGATGGAGTTGGCGATGCAGCTGATTTTCACACCGATGGTGGAACGCATGATCTCTGAATCAAAACGCGCATAAACGAGGGCCAAGATTATGACCAATGAAAACAACATGGCCAACGCCATTCGCGCCTTAAGCATGGACGCGGTTCAAGCCGCCAATTCAGGCCACCCTGGTGCGCCGATGGGCATGGCTGATGTGGCGACTGTCCTGTTCAACCGCTTCATGACCATTGACCCGACGGCCGATAAATGGGCCGACCGCGACCGGTTCGTGATGTCGGCGGGGCACGGCTCGATGCTGGTCTACGCAATCAACCATTTGCTGGGCTACAGCGACATGGACATCAACCAGATCAGAAACTTCCGCCAGATGGGATTCCGCACTGCTGGCCACCCTGAATATGGCCACGCGATGGGCATTGAAACCACCACAGGCCCGCTGGGTCAGGGTATTTCAACCGCTGTCGGTATGGCGTTGGCCGAACGCATGCACAACGCGCGGTTTGGCAATGACCTGGTTGATCACTATACCTATGTGATCGCTGGGGATGGCTGCCTGATGGAAGGCATCAGCCACGAAGCCATTGATTTGGCAGGGAATACGGGTTTGGGCCGTTTGGTTGTGATGTGGGACGACAACGCCATCACCATTGACGGGGCCGTGTCGCTCTCCTCCTCCATGAACCAACAAATGCGCTTTGAAGCGGCGGGCTGGCACGTCCAATCCGTCGATGGTCACGACAAGGACGCCGTGGCCACCGCGATTGAGGTCGCAAAGGCTGATCCGCGCCCCTCAATGATCGCATGCAAAACCATCATCGGTTACGGCGCACCGAACAAACAAGGCACCTCCGCCACCCACGGCGCCCCTTTGGGCGACGACGAAATCGCCCTGACACGCAAGGCTTTGGGGTGGCCGCACGCCCCGTTTGAAATCCCTGCCGAGGTCTATGACGATTGGCACGCCATCGCGACACGCGGCAAAACCGCGCGTTTGGCATGGGATTTCCGTTTAGCCGCAGCGCCCAAAGCCGATGCATTTAAGGCCTCGTTGGCCGCTCCAGACACAACCGGACTGGACGCCGCCATCACCGCCTATAAGCACCGCCTGTCCAAAGACGCCCCAAAGGTCGCGACACGCAAAGCCAGTCAAATGGCGCTGGAAATCATCAACGCGACCTTGCCCAACACGGCGGGGGGATCGGCTGATTTGACAGGCTCAAATCTGACCAAAACATCCGCGATGGAGACCGTCAGCAAAGACAATTACGCCGGCAGCTACATCTACTACGGCGTGCGCGAACACGGCATGGCCGCCGCCATGAACGGCATCGCGCTGCACGGTGGGTTCCTTGCCTATGGCGGCACCTTTTTGGCCTTTGCAGACTACTGCCGTGGCGCGATCCGCCTGTCAGCCCTGATGGGCCTGCCGGTGTCCTATGTGATGACGCATGACAGCATTGGCTTGGGGGAAGACGGCCCAACCCACCAACCGGTAGAAACCATCGCCAGCTTGCGCGCCATGCCGAACACATGGGTGTTTCGCCCTGCCGACGTGGTGGAGACCGCCGAGGCTTGGCAAATCGCCGCCACCTCGACAGCCACCCCGTCGATCCATTGCCTGTCCCGCCAAGGCCTGCCTTGCCTGCGCACCAGCCACACAGACACCAACATGGTCGCGCGTGGCGCATATGTGCTGCGCGACCCTGCGGGGGGGCGTGACGTGACGCTGATCGCCACGGGCTCTGAGGTGGAAATCGCCATGAACGCCGCCGACGCATTGGCCGAGGATGGCATCAAGGCCGCCGTCGTATCCGCCCCGTGTTTTGAGCTGTTTGCAGAGCAAGACGCCGCCTATCGCGCATCGGTTTTGGGCACCGCGCCACGAGTCGGCGTTGAGGCCGCGATTGAGCAAGGCTGGGGCAAACTTCTGGGCGACAATTCGGCCTTTGTCGGCATGACCGGCTTTGGCGCATCAGCCCCTGCGGACGAGTTGTACGAACATTTCGGCATCACGGCAAAATCCGTTGTGTCCGCCGTTAAGAACCTGCTTTGAGGAAGAAAATCATGACTGTAAAAGTAGCCATCAA
>DEIK01000058.1:6678-15052 GCA_002352425.1 Rhodobacteraceae bacterium UBA2776 | reverse complement strand
CTTGGGCCCAACCGGAATTTCGCAAAGCTGGCCAACGATGGGGGCATAGCGTTCGTCATCCGGATGCACCGCAACCGCGCCGTCCCCAAGCATGGTTTCGGGGCGGGTGGTGGCGATTGAGATGTAGTTGCGCATTTCGCGCAGGGTCACATTGCCGTCTTCGTCCTTCTCGACATACTCATATTCAGCGCCCCCCGCGAGGGGGTATTTGAAGTGCCACATGTGGCCGTCGATTTCGATATTCTCGACCTCAAGATCGGAAATCGCGGTTTCAAAATGCGGGTCCCAGTTGACCAGCCGTTTGCCGCGATAAATCAGACCTTTGTTATAAAGATCGACGAATACTTTTAGCACAGCGTCGTGGAATTGTTCGTCCATCGTAAACGCGTTGCGGTCCCAGTCGCAGCTCGCGCCGAGCCGTTTCAGCTGGTTGATGATGGTGGAGCCGTATTTTTCCTTCCACTCCCAAACCTTGGCTGTGAACGCCTCGCGGCCCATTTCGGCGCGGGTTGGCTCGCCATTGGCGGCCAGCATCTTTTCGACTTGCAACTGGGTGGCGATGCCGGCGTGGTCCTGACCGGGTTGCCACAGCGTATCAAAGCCGCGCATCCGGTGCCAGCGCACCAGCACGTCTTGGAGCGTGTTGTTAAAGGCGTGACCAATGTGCAGCGCACCAGTGACATTGGGCGGGGGGATCATGATGGAAAAGCTTTCGGCGCCGTCTTTGGCGTTTTTACCGGCGGCAAAAGCGTCCTCGGCTTCCCACGCGGCGTAAATGCGGGCTTCGGCTGATTTGGCGTCGAATGTTTTGTCCATGGTCATGGGATGTGCCTTTGGTCATGTTCCTTGTTAAACGCGGGTTTAGCGAATGATGCGGGCAAGGGGAAGGCTGGTTTTTGGGCCGTGGCGCTAGGAAAAGGCCTGATAAACGCGGATGGCCAGCCTGTTCAGCTGTGCGCGGGGCAAATCCCCGACCAAAGCATACCGCAAGCGGTCGTCTTGCCAGTAGAAACTATTGGTTGTTCCGTCCTGTTTAAAGGTGAATTCCGCCATCTGGCTGTTGGCCGAGCGCACCGCAAACAGGGTGATGCGGGTGCCATCGGCGTTTTCATACATGAACTGCGCGGCGGGGCCGTCGGCCACTGACAGCAGGCGACCACCGACCAGATCATAGCCATTGGAGGTGAGGTCTGGTGCCGACAGCTGTTCGCCGATGCGGTTTGACAGCCAGCGGATCAGCAGTTCTTCCTCGTTGGCCGCGACCTCGACGGGGCGGTGGGGGTCGGCGGTGTAAACGGCATGGGCATTAATGGCCTGCTGCACCAGACCTGCCACGGTGATGTCGGTGTTTTGCGGGGCAACGCTACGGCCGGTCCAGCCCAGCAGGATGCCGAGACCAAGGATCATTAGTGAGGCCGCAATGGCGCGCAGTGGCGGGCGGCGATTGCTGTTGGCGGGCTGGGAGACCGGCTGGAGGTCCGGCAGGTTGATTGGCATTTCAGGGGCGGGGAACAGTTGGTTGATGGCGTCGTTTTGCAGGGCCCAATCGGCGACTTCGACGGCACGGTCGGGATTTTCGCACAGGTAGGCCTCGACCAAGGCGCTGTCGCTTTCGTTCAACTGCCCATCCACAAAGGCATGCAGCATATCGGTGGTGACATCAGTTTGGGTCATGAGGCCCCCTTTAGATCGGCGGTCGGTGTGTCTGCCATCAGATCGCGCAATTTGGCCCGTGCGCGGCCAATGCGTGACATCAATGTGCCCAGCGGCACATCCAGGGCTTCGGCGGCCTGTTTATAGCTAACGCCGCCCAAAACAACCAGCAAAAGTGCCTGGCGTTGATCATCGGGCAGGGTTTGCAAGGCGCGGGCGGTTTGCGACAGCGCCAGTTTTTGCTCAAGCGCATCGGCGGCGGCGGGGTCATGGTGCATATCGTCCATCGCCACCAGTTGCGGGCGGCGGGACTGCTGGCGCAACTGGTTGCGATACAGATTTAAAAGCATTTTCATCAACCACGGTTTGAGCGCACCGGTTTGCTGCCACAGGTCGCGTTTGCGCAGCGCACGTTCGGCGCAATCCTGCACCAGATCGTCGGCGGTGTTTTTATCACGGGACAGGGCATAGGCATAGCGCCAGAGGTCTGGCAAATATTCCTGAAGCTGGGCGCGAAATTCTGGCATCATATCCATTCTGACCGGGCGGCCCCTGTTTTTAGGTGCCACCCAACCATAAGTTTAGAGACGAGGATCAGGGTTTGGCAATATGCCACACACCTTTGACGCCATCCCCCGTGATGTCGCCGGATTTCTTGTCTTTGAACCATGTATACAGCGCCATGCCTTTTAGCGCCCATTGTTTGCTGCCGTCCTTGCGGGTCACGACGCTAAACTGGCCAGCGCCCTCGGCATTGGCGGGGGCGGCCAGAGGTGGCCATTTCACCGCGCAGCCATCATTGCAGTTGGAAACGCCTTTGCTGTCTTTATCAAAGGTATAAAGGCTCATGCCGTTTGAATCGGTATAGATTTTGGCGCCCTCAAGCGTGATTGTCTTGATGGCGGCTTGTGGGGCGTGGCCGTCGGCCAATACGGCACCGGCTGGCAAGGTGACTGTCAGCAGGGCTGCGATCAGTGGAGATTTGAACATCGGGTTTTCCTTTTTGGTTTCAACTGGCCAGAACTTGAGCGGCCATATAAGAAACACACTGCGGCGGGGTGTTTTAATCCCTGCTGCAGTAAATATATTTATTTTGGGCTCACAGTAATGTTTATGGACTAGGCTGAAGTGGGAGCGGAATATTTGGATATGGTAGGAATGTTCACAGACGGTAGGATTTCATGCGATTAGGTGACCGCATTTCGGGATGGCTCGGGCTTGGCTCGCGGATCACGCAGACGCCTGCGGTGTTGACGCGCGGGCGGGTGGACCATGTTATTATCTTTGATGGTACTATGACGTCGCTAAAGCCTGGTTGTGAATCCAACGCGGGGCTGACCTATAAGATTTTGTCCGAAATGGCCCCGTCGCAACACATGTCGCTGCGCTATGAGAGTGGGGTTCAGTGGCACCATTGGCGTTCGACTTGGGATGTGATCACCGGCAGGGGGATCAATCGGCAGATCAGGCGGGCCTATGGGTTTTTGGCTAGCCGGTATCGCAAAGGAGACCGGATTTTTCTGCTTGGGTTTTCGCGTGGGGCCTATGCGGCGCGCTCACTGGCGGGGATGATTGACCGCGTTGGATTGTTGACGCAGGATCACGCCACGGTGCGCAATATTCGCCAGATTTACCGCCATTACGAACACAGACCGCATAGCGATGTGGCGTTGGATTTTGCAGCCGCGCATTGCCACAGTGGTGTCGAAATTGAAATGGTCGGGGTGTGGGATACGGTCAAGGCGCTGGGCGTGAACTGGCCTGTTCTGTGGCGCTGGACCCAGCCTAAACATGATTTTCACAGCCATCATTTGGGCAATAGTATTCGGCACGGGTATCACGCCTTGGCGTTGGACGAGACACGGCTGGCATTTGCGCCAGTGATGTGGGATTGCCCGGGCGACTGGCAGGGCGTGATGGAGCAGGTTTGGTTTCGCGGTTGTCATTCGGACATTGGCGGGCATTTGGGCGGCTATGACGTGGCGCGGCCGTTGTCGAACATTCCGCTGGTCTGGATGTTAGAGCGGCTGGCGGGCTGTGGTATTAGCCTGCCTGCGGATTACGCAGCGCGGTTTTGGTGCAATGTGGAGGCCCCGTCGATCGGGAATTTTCGCGGCTGGTCCAAGTTTTTTTTGTGGCGGCGCCGTCGGGTGATTGGCCATGATTCGAGCGAGAAAATCCACCCCACCGCGCAAAACTACCGGCGCGAAACCCTGATTAAGGCGGCGTCATAATCAGGCAGGTGGTGGAACCTGTGGCATAGAGTTTGCCATCCTCAATCCCGCGAATTTCACCATTGGACACGCCAGTCGTGCGGCCCATATGTTGGATCGTGCCGATGGCCTCGACCTCCATGCCCTCGGGGATGGCGCGGGTGATGTTGATTTTGTATTCCAGCGTTGTGTAGACCGCCCCCTTTGGCAGCATCGACATCACCGCACAAGCCATGCAGCTGTCCAGCACGGTTCCGTACCAGCCACCGTGCACGCTGCCCATAGGGTTGGTATGAGGAAATTGCGGGATGCCGCGAAACACCATGCGGCCGACCTCAACGGTGTGAGCATGAAAGTTTAGCACACCCGATATTGGGGGCGCGGAAATTTCGCCGTTGAGCATCTTTTGCATAAACTCCAGGCCGGACATGGACAGGGTTTGCGTCAGTGTTGGCAGGTCTTCTTGGGATTTGGCGATGGTCATGGGTGGGGCTTCTTTTTATCGGTTTGAGGATCAAGCGGTTATGTAAAACGCCTTGTGATAGATGACCTCGCCGTTTGGGATGTCATCGGTAAAGGGCAGGGCGAGGAAGTTTTTGGCGGGGGCGTCGGCAAAGGTTAGGGCGGGGTTTTGGCTGAAGCCAAAGCGCTCATAATAGTCTGGATTTCCGAGCAGAACGCAGCCCTTTGCAGTGCTGGCTTTGAGCTGTAAGAGGCCAGCCATGATTAGGGCACTACCGATGCCTGTGTTTTGGTGATTAGGGTGGACGGCGACGGGGCCAAGCCCGTACCAATCGCAAGTTTTGTCACCGATGGTGACGGCGGAAAAGGCAATGTAGCCGAGGATATTGCCGTCTATCTCATCCACCAAAGACAGGGTCATGGCGTTTGTCTCGCGCAGCATGTCAACGATGGCGAGTTCAGTTCCGTCGCTGTAGGGCATCGGTGCAAAGGCAGCGGTTACCACGTTGCGGATTTCGGCGGTATCGTTGGGGTGTGCAGCTCTGATCATGGTCGGGTACGTTATGCCCCGACTAAATTTTAGTCAACGCGGCTTAGGCGACGTTTTCCAGTGACACTGACGGCGTCACGCCCAAGGCATGGCACACATCACGGGTCAATTCGGGGCGGTTCAGGGTGTAAAAGTGCAGATCCTCCACGCCGCCGTCGATCAGGTCGGAACAGAGTTCGGTGCAAACAGCCGTCGAGAGCAAATCCGTGCGGTTGTCACGCTGGGCGGCGATAAAGGCGTCGTCCAGCCATTTTGGCAAGGTGGTGCCGCAGGTGGAGGCGAATTTCTTGAGCCCGTTCCAGCTGGTGATCGGCATGATGCCCGGGATGATTGGCGCGTCGATACCAGCTTTTTCGCAGGCGTCGCGAAAGCGAAAGAAGGTGTCGGCCTCAAAGAAAAACTGGGTGATGGCGCTGGTGGCCCCGGCGTCGATTTTACGTTTCAGCCAGTCCACGTCGGCGGCGGTGTTGGCCGCTTCGGGGTGGGGTTCCGGATAGGCGCCAACGCGGATATTGAACTTGCCGCTGTCGGCCAGAGTTTCGATCAACTCGATGGAGGTGGCGAAACCGTCGTCGGCGGCGGTGAACACCTTGGAGCCTTTGGGTGCATCGCCCCGCAGCGCAACGATGTCAGTGACACCGGCCTCGGCGTAGCTGTCTGCGATGGCGCGGATTTCGTCGCGGGTGGAGTTCACGCAGGTCAAATGCGCAGCCACTTTCAGCCCGTATTGTTTGTGGATCAAGGCCACAGCGTCATGCGTCAATTCGCGTGTGGTACCGCCAGCACCATAGGTGACCGAGACAAATTCAGGGTCCAGAGGCGCCAAGACTTGCACCGTGTCCCACAGCCGGAAAGACGCCTCAAGCGATTGTGGCGGGAAGAATTCAAAGCTGATGCGCGGACTGGTCATTTGGTCGATTCCTTTGTGGTGTTGGCCCTTGTCGCATGGCTGGAATTGTGAAACAAATTCATAATTCTCAAGATTAATATGAGGTTTGTTGTAAATGCACTTGGAATTGCGCCATTTGAGAACGATCAGAGCGATCCATGAAACCGGCGGTTTAGCGCGGGCGGCGGAGGTGTTGAACACAACGCAATCGGCGCTGAGCCATCAAATCAAGGGGTTGGAAGAGCAGACCCAGCAGAGCCTTTTTGCTCGGCGAACCAAGCCTTTGCGCCTGTCGGCAGCGGGTTTGCGCCTGTTGGATTTGGCCAACAAAGTGTTGCCTGAAATTGACGCTATTCAAGATGATTTTGCGGGTTTGAACGCGGGCAGTGCGGGGCGGTTGCACATTGCGATTGAATGTCATGCCTGTTTTGAGTGGTTGTTCCCGGTGTTAGAGGAATTTCGCAAGGCCTGGCCGGATGTGGACGTTGATATCAAGGCCGGATTGTCGTTTGACGCGCTGACAGCGTTACAAAAAGAGCAGGTCGATTTGGTGATTTCCTCGGACCCTGAGGAATTGCCGGGCGTTCAGTTCATGCCGCTTTTCGACTATGAGCCGGTGTTCGTGGCCGCCGCCAAGAACCCGCTGGCAAAAAAGCCCTACATTGAAGCGGCGGATTTCAAGGATCAGACCTTGATTGCCTATCCGGTAGAGCGCAGCAAGCTGGATGCGTTCACCGAGTTGTTGGGCCCTGCCAAAGTCGAGCCCGCCGCGATCCGGCCAGTGGAATTGACCGCTGTGATCTTGTTGCTGGTGGCCTCCAATCGCGGGGTGGCGGTGCTGCCGGATTGGGTGGTGCGCGAAGTGCGGTACAATTCCGACTATGTCACCTTGCCATTGACCAAGGGTGGGTTGACGCGCCGGTTGTTTGCCGCGATCCGCGAAGAAGAAGCCGCCAAGCCCTATATGGCGCATTTGCTGCGTTTGGCGCGGAGCATTCCGGTGAAATTGCAGCGCGGCGATGATCTGAACACTCAAGGTTAATGCAATACTAAGAACGAAAATTTGCCACAATTCTGTCTAGAATTTTCATTAACTGCTTGAAGAGAGGCCTAAACAGGTTTGTTTTTAAGGAGTGCGCGCAGTGCCGACAACATTTAGTGTTATTAGTCTTGGTGTCCTTGCGGATATGGACACCACCGAGGGGGATGATGTCGCCGAGAATGCCTCGGCTTTGGTTGGGATGACATTTGGCAGTGCGGGTGACGCATTGGTGAATGATTTTGTGACGATGGCTTCTGTCGGGACTGTTGACAGTTCTTATGGGACCAATAATTCACCAGCAGATCAATTTTCGATTGATGGCGGGGCGGCGCAGACCTTTGACAGCACCGCGATCTATAACGCGACGATCACTTATACGGACGGCACCACCGCCACCTATACGGCTGTTCTTTATCAGGACGTCAGTGGCAATACCTATCTGGCGCCTGAATTCTCGGCCAACGCGGATCAGGTTGCGCTTGAGGCTGGGCCGATACGTTCGATCACTTTGGACAGTTTGGTGGGCAATACTTACTCGGGTTTGACCACGGACCGGCAGGATTGGAATTTCGTGACCTGTTTTGTGCGCGGCACAGAAATTGAGGGGGCCAATGGGCCAGTGGCGGTCGAGGATCTGAAGGTTGGCGATTTGCTGCGCACAGTGGATAACGGATTGCAGCCCTTGCGTTGGGTCGGTCGTCGCCGGGTCGCGGCCAAGGGTGATTTTGCGCCGATCCTGATTGGCAAAGGCGCGCTGGGCAATGATGTGGCCTTGCGGGTATCGCCACAACACAGGGTATTATTGTCAGGTTGGAAGGCCGAGCTGTTTTTTGGTCAGATAGAAGTTTTGGCATCGGCCAAAAGTCTGGTGAATGGCGATACAATTGTGCGCGAGGTTGGCGGAGAGGTGGAGTATTTCCACATCATGTTTGATCAACACGAATTGGTTTTTTCTGCGGGTATCGAGACCGAGAGCTTTCACCCCGGTCAATTGGGCTGGTCAACCCTGTCGCAAGAGGCGCGTGAGGAAATCCTTTGTCTGTTCCCTGAATTGCGCATGAATGGTGTTGAAAGCTATGGCGAACCCGTGCGTCCGATGGCAAGGGGCTTTGAGGCGCAGCTGTTTTGCTGATCTGCATGTAGACCGGATGCAGAGTGGCCCTTGTGCGCCTGTCGCTGGGGTGTATATACGGCGCTCTTAATCCCAAAGGAGTCTGTCCCATGGCAATGAGCGCCAATGTTAACCTAATGATGAAAGCTGCGCGTGCGGCGGGCCGTTCATTGTCGAAAGATTTCCGTGAAGTCGAGAACTTGCAGGTGTCCGTAAAGGGCGCCGGTGATTTTGTGTCCAAGGCTGACATCGAGGCGGAGACGATTATCCGCGAGGAATTGATGGAAGCGCGGCCGATGTATGGCTGGGTTGGTGAGGAATCCGCTGAGGTGCTGGGCGAAGACCCGACACGGCGCTGGATTGTCGATCCGCTGGATGGGACCACGAATTTTCTGCACGGGATGCCGCATTGGGCGGTGTCGATCGCGCTGGAGCATAAGGGCGAAATCGTATC
>DEIK01000058.1:0-6599 GCA_002352425.1 Rhodobacteraceae bacterium UBA2776 | reverse complement strand
TTCGCCACGGGTTTGCCATTTGGTGGACGGGCGGACCTGCCGGAATCGTTGCAAGATTTGGCGCGCCTGTTGCCGACCTGTGCGGGTGTGCGGCGTTGGGGATCAGCGGCGCTGGATCTGGCCTATGTGGCCGCGGGTCGCTATGACGGATTTTGGGAACGCAACCTGCATTCATGGGATATGGCGGCTGGTTTGGTGATTGTGCGCGAAGCTGGCGGTTTGGTTGAGCCGCTAAGCAAGGGTTGTGACATATTGGCAGATGGCGGTGTGATTTGCGCCAATGAGCCGATCTTTGATCAATTCAGCAAGATCATTCGGCAGGGGTAACAGGCCACTCATTGGTCCCTTGCGGGCCCTCTTCGTTAGAGCGAAAAAGCCCGCGAGGGCTGATGAGCGGTTAGCCTAGCGTCAGATATATTATTAACGGAAACGCGATCACCGAGACGGCCAACTGCCAGTTCATGGTGATGGCATAGAGTTCCGCATCGCCGCCCATTTGACGGGCGACGATATAGCCGTTGGTGTGGCGGTTGGCGTGGCCACAACCATCAGCGCACAGAGCGTTTCGACGGGGCCGAGGCCAAAGCCTATGGCCAGCCCGTAAACCATCAGCGGAGCGATGATAAACTTTACGCCAATGCTCCATAAAACCCGCCAATCGAACTGTACTGTAGCAACCGGCGCAGTTGAAACCCTGCCCCCACGCACAATAGCCCCACCGCCAGCGCGCCACGGCTGATCATGGTCAGGGTGTGGTCAATGGTTTCGGGCAACATGATCTTGAAGCTGAGCTTTTCGATCCCGACCCAATCGTCCTGTTTGATTTGCCCCATCTTGGCCGCCAACTGCCCCAGCGCGACCAGGATGATCAGCGGCAAAATGATGTAAGCGTTGAAAGCATTACTTATCTGAGGGGTGATTGATGCCGTCATTCCAAGGCACATCGCCCAGATCGCGCGGGTTAACGCCCTCAATCCCCGCAACATTGACGCCATATTCATTCGGGTTAGAGCGGCGTTGGTGGTGGGTATAGTTGCCACAGATCGCGCAAAAATAGTGTTTCGCCGCCCCCGTGCCCCATGTGTAAAGCGTCAGTTTGTCTGCGCCTTTGACCACCTCAATACCATCCAACGGGGCCGAAACAGCAATCGCGCCACGACGACGGCAAAACGAGCAATCACAGCGTCGCGCCGTGTTAAACCCGTCGGTTAGGGTCACGGCCAGCTCAACAGCGCCACAATGACAAGTCAGCTTATGGGGCGACATTCAGCGTCTCCTTATTCTGGGTATACGGGTGTTTGACAGTTCATAATGGGCGTCAGGATGTGGGGGATGGCCGTGATTGCGTCTCCAAAACTGGGTGCCGCCCAACCGCAACCATGTTGGCACGATTAACAGCATGCCAGCGAGGAATCCGCCTGCGTGTTCCCAATAGGCGATGCCACTGGCTTGCGCGTCTGTTGCGATGCCGCTGACCAGTTGCCATGCAAACCACAGTCCCAGCATGATCCAGGCCGGGATCGGGAAGACCCTGAAAAACACGATAATGATGATCAGGATGTCGATTTTCGCCTTGGGGAACAACAGTAAATAGGCCCCCATCACGCCCGCAATAGCGCCGGATGCCCCCACCACGGGGAGGGGGGAAGTGGGGTCGGTCAGGATTTGTGCAAACCCTGCGGCCAGGCCGACAGCAAAATAGAAGGCCAAATAGGGGATGTGGCCTAATTGTTCTTCCAGATTATCGCCGAATATCCATAAAAACAGCATGTTACCAGCCAAATGCATGAACCCGCCGTGCAGGAACATAGAGGTGATCATTGAATAATAGTGATCCCCCTCGGTCACGAATTGGGGCACCATAGCCCAGTCAAAAAAGAACCTGTTGATGACCTGCGGGTTATGCAGATTGGACCAATAAGTCAGGAACACCAAAATATTCACCGCCATCAAGGCATAGGTGACATAGGGCGTTTTCAGAGATGGGTTGTGATCACGAATTGGAAACATGGCGGAAACCTCGCTGATACGCGTTTCAGGGTCAAGGGGCATGGTGATTTATGCGGGCGGTTTGGTGATCTGACAAAAACTTGATTGGCGGGTTGGTTTGGTGCCGTTCTAAGGTTGGTGCATTGTTAATTTTAGGTGGGTGGTGATTGGGTATGTTGAATTTTACACGCAGCGCAGTTGTTGTTTTGGCCGGAATTCTGGCCGTTGAGGTGACGGCTGAACCGTTAAAATTTGATGGCAGTTGGAATGAACAGGGCTTTTTGCGCCTGTGGAGCAACGAATACAGTCTTGGTGGAAACCAACTGGGGGTGACGTCAGATGGCACGGTATCGTTGCTCTATCGGCCCGTGCCAAAATCGGCGTGGAATTCCACAATGGCGTCTTGGGGGTGGTCGGTTGCACAGTCAGTTGCGGTCACGGATTTGACCCGCAAGGGGGGTGATGATCGAAATCTGGCGATCTATTTTGTTTTTATGGATCAGGGCGATGCCGAGGTTTTGGCCGGCAAATCAGCGCGACGGGTGTTAAAGAACGCCAGCACGCGGGCTCTTGTTTATGTCTGGGGCGGGGATTACCCGCGTGGCAAAGTCCTGCGCAGCCCCTACGGCCCGGGCAAGTTGAAAACGGTGATTGGACGGGCCGCGGGTAAGGGTGCGTTTTCGGAAAAGGTCGATCTGGCTGCTGATTACAAACGCGCCTTTGATACATCGCTTGGGGTATTGGTTGGTGTGGGCATTTCAGCTGACAGCGATGACACGGGTGGGAAAATCAGTGCCACCGTGAAAGACCTAAAGGTGTTTTGAGCCGCGTTTTCCAACCTTAAATACCTGTGCCACAGGGATCAGCGCTTTGACCCTGAAAGGGGCAAAGCGCTTGGGGCGCTGCACGAAGTGCAGCGCAATCCCTTGTTTAGCCAACTTCAGCCAGCAGTGCGGCATTGCCACCCGAGGCCGTCGTGTCGATGCAGGTGTGGCGCTCCAGCTGGGTGTCGGCCACGGTTGGTTGCCCGGTGATCAACGGCAAAATTGCGCCGTCACGTTTGGCCAGGGCTTGGACATAAGCGCGGCCCGCATCGCCCCAGTAAAGTGCAGCTGAAAATCCGGTGAGCGTTGTTAAGGCGTCGGGTGCCAGCCCGTTTGCAAACACCGCAATCCCGTTCAATTCCTGCACCGCTTGTGCCTGTTGTTGGGCCAGTTTGGCCGATGGGCCAAGGCACAAAACGGGCCGCTTTGCATGATGGGTCAAGCGGTTGGATTCCCCAGTTGGGCCGGGCAGGTCAGTGGTGGACAACTCGACATCAACTTGTGCCGCGTCGATCAGATACTGCACTTTGACCGGATCCAGAACGCCATCATTGCCCGTGGTTCGGGGTGCTTCATGTTTCATGAAACGGGTCAGATACACCGGCCCGCCAGCCTTTGGTCCGGTGCCAGAAAGCCCTTCTCCACCAAAGGGTTGCGAGCCAACGACAGCGCCGATTTGGTTGCGGTTCACATAGATATTGCCGGCCTTCATGCGCTCGGTGACATATTGTACGCGGTCATCAATGCGGGTGTGCAGCCCAAAGGTCAGCCCGTAACCGGTGTCGTTGATATCCTGGATCACTCGATCCAGTTCACCTGATTTAAACGTCGCGATATGCAGCACGGGGCCAAAGATTTCGCGCTTCATGTCGGCAATGCCGGACACTTTTATCAGGGTTGGCGGGATGAAGTGGCCTTCTGTCGGACGATCCAGTTGTTTGACCATGCGGCCTTGGGATTTTGCGGTCTCGATATAGGTCTCGATCCCGTTGTAGGCCGCGTCATCAATGACGGGGCCGACATCGCAAGACAGGGCCCACGGGCTGGCGACTGACAGCTCATCCATCGCGCCTTGCAACATTTTGGTGATACCCGCCGCAACGTCCTCTTGGACATACAAACAGCGCAGCGCCGAGCAGCGTTGGCCGGCCGATTGAAAGGCGCTCATCACCACGTCGCTGACGGCTTGTTCGGGCAGGGCGGTGCTGTCAACGATCATCGCGTTGAGCCCGCCGGTTTCGGCTATCAAGGGCGCGCCGGGGGCGAGGTTTTCTGCCATCGTTTCGCGGATTTTCAAGGCTGTGGCCGTGGATCCTGTAAAGCAAACACCGCCAATGCGCGCGTCCGACGTCAGGGCCGCGCCGACCATGCCGTCACCAGGCAACAGTTGCAATGCGCTGGCCGGAACGCCGGCTTTGTGCAGCAATGAGATGGCGAAATGAGCGATTAACGGGGTTTGTTCGGCGGGTTTGGCAAGGGTTGCGTTGCCTGTGGACAAGGAAGCCGCGATTTGGCCGCTAAAGATCGCCAGTGGAAAATTCCAAGGTGAAATGCAGGTGAACAGCCCGATGGGGGCTTTGGCGTGGCTCTGGGATTGGGTCGCGTAATAGCGCATGAAATCAACGGCTTCTCGCACTTCACCCACTGCGTCGGGCAGGGTTTTACCGGCTTCGCGCGACAGGATGGCAAAGATTTTGCCAAAGTTTTCCTCGTAAAGATCAGCGGCTTTGTTCAGGATTTTTGCACGCTTTTCGGCAGGGGCATCCCATGGTTTTGCGCCCGTAATGGCTGTGTCGACGTCCTTGGCGGTGGCCCATGTGACCTGGCCGACGATGTCGCGGCTGTCGGCGGGGTTTTCGACCGGGACGGATTTGGCATTGGCGGATTTACCGACGATCAATGGGCCAGCCGTGAAGTTGGCGGTGCGAAACGGTTCACGTGCCGCGTCAATGGCGTCCAAAGTGGGTGTGTGGGTCAAATCCCAGCCTTTTGAGTTGCGTCGCTCAGGCGCAAACAGCTCTGGTCCGGTTTTGATGTTGGTGGGCTCGAAAACAGCATCGAAGGGATCAGCCGCAACCACTTCGGGGGCGACGTCTTCGTCGACAATCTGGTTCACGAAGGACGAGTTGGCCCCGTTTTCCAGCAGGCGGCGCACCAGATAGGCCAGCAGGTCGCGGTGCGCGCCGACGGGGGCGTAGATGCGGCAGCGGGTTTGTTCGGCGTGCAACACGATGTCGTGCAGCCGTTCACCCATGCCGTGCAGGCGCTGGAACTCATAGTCGTCGACCTTGCCCGCCATTTCCAGAATGGCGGCAACGGTATGGGCGTTGTGGGTGGCGAATTGCGGGTAAATCCGGTCGGTCATACCCAGCAAGCGGCGGGCGTTGGAGATGTAGGAGATGTCGGTGGAGGATTTCTGGGTGAAGACTGGAAAGCCATCAAGGCCCTCAACCTGTGCCAGTTTGATTTCTGTGTCCCAATAGGCGCCTTTGACCAGACGCACCATGATGCGGCGGTCCAGTTTTTGGGACAGGGCGTAGAGGTAATCAAGCGTGGGGGCGGCACGTTGGCCAAAGGCCTGCACCACCACGCCAAAGCCATCCCATCCGGCGAGGGAGGGATCGGACAACACCGCCTCGATCACGTCCAGTGACAGGGACAGGCGATCAGCCTCTTCGGCATCAATGTTGAACCCCATGCCCGCTGATTTGGCGAGGCCCGCAAGGGCGCGCACCCGTGGCACCAGCTGTTCCATCACGCGGGTTTTCTGGGCGACTTCGTAACGCGGGTGCAGGGCCGAGAGTTTGACCGAGATGCCCGGGTTTTGGCGGATGTCATCATGGGTGCAGGCCGCGGCAATCGACGTGATCGCGGATGAATAGGCCAGGTGATAGCGCGCCGCGTCTGCGTCTGTACGGGCCGCTTCGCCGAGCATGTCGTAGGAATAGGTGTAGCCGTCGGCCTCCATGCCGCTGGCGCGTTTCATCGCCTTGTTGATGTCTTCGCCCAGCACGAACTGACGGCCCATTTCACGCATGGCGCGGGCCACGGCGTTGCGGATCACGGATTCACCCAGACGTTTGACAGCGCTACGCAAGTGGCTGGCGATACCTGTGTCGGCGGCGTCTTCGTCCAGCACTTTGCCGGTCAGCATCAAGGCCCAAGTTGAAGCGTTGACCAGCGAGGAGGAGGAGCGGCCAAGGTGTTTGCCCCAGTTGGACGGCGCGATTTTGTCCTCGATCAGCGCATCAATCGTGTCGGCGTCGGGCACCCGCAACAGGGCTTCGGCCAAGCACATCAGCGCGATGCCCTCGTCGGTGGAGAGACCATATTCCGCCAAGAACACCTCCATCAGGCCAGGTTTGGCCGAGGTGCGGATGTCACGGACCAATTGGGTGGCGCGAGCGCTGATGTCCTGCCGCATCGCAGGGGTAAGGGCGGCGTCGTTGATCAGGGTTTTGAGGGTTTTGGCCTCGTCTGCATGAAGGGCGGCGTCAATTTTACTGCGATGGGCGCTGAACATGAGCATGGCTTTCCTTGGATGTGTAGAATATATCCTTCTTATGAGAAGATTTCAGGGCGATCTGCCTGAAATTATCAGATTGACAGCTAAAGGGACTTAAGATGGTCGATTTTGCGGTAAAAATGAACATATCCGAGTTGGACGGCTTTGATCAGGCGATTCTGCGTGAGATGGCGGCGGATGGGCGCATTAGCGTCACTGCGTTGGCGCAGCGCATCGGGTTGTCGAAATCGCCAACCCAAGCGCGGCTGAAACGGTTGGAG
>DEIK01000050.1:18919-35438 GCA_002352425.1 Rhodobacteraceae bacterium UBA2776 | reverse complement strand
GCCGGGAGCCGCGCGCAAGCGGTTACATTGTTGAAATCCTACGGGATTTGGGATGATTTGCCCGCTGCCGTGACGGCCCATCTTAGCAAACCCGCGCCGCATTTGCCGCCCGTTCCAAAGGTTGACAACCAACTGATCGGTGCCAACCCCATCAGTGTCGCGGCGATGCTGGCAGCCAATCCCAGCGCGCAGGCCCATCCGAAAGCATTGACTGGAGATGTGGCCCAAGCCGCTGAAATGATATCACAATCCCCCAAAGGGGTCACAGTTTTCGGCGGCGAGGTCACTGTGCAAATCAAAGGCACAGGCCTTGGCGGGCGCAATCAGGAAATGGCGTTGCGCATGGCTTTGCTGGCTGAAAAACAGGGTTGGCAGGGGGATTGGGTGTTCCTGTCTGGTGGCACGGACGGGCGCGACGGGCCGTGCGATGCGGCGGGGGGTTTGGTGGACAACACCACGCTTACACGGATGCGCGAGGCTGGGGTTTCACCGCAAGAATTGCTGGCTAACAACGACAGCTACCATGCGCTGCAAGCCAGCCACGATCTGTTGATGACGGGGTCCACAGGTACCAATGTGGCCGATTTGCAAGTCTTGATCAGGACTTGAAACTGGCCACGTGATTATTATATTCACTAAATGGAATATTACATCACCTTGAAGGATGCTTTTGATGTCTGCCTATCCCGTTGATATGACCGTTACCCCCGAAGTCACGTCGTTCTTTGAGAATGACAGCAACACGTTTTCCTATGTGGTGAAAGACCCGCATTCCGACGCCTGTGCGGTTGTCGACTCCGTGATGGATATCGACTACGCGGCTGGTCGTCTTAGCTATGGTCACGCCGACAAAATCATTCATTTTATTAAGGAAAATGACCTGAAACTGGAATTGCAGATTGAAACACATGTCCATGCTGACCACCTCTCGGCGGCGCCCTATATCCAAGAAAAACTGGGCGGCAAGATCAGCATCGGGGCGGGGATCACCACGGTTCAACACACGTTTGGCAAAGTGTTTAACGAGGGCACGGAATTTCAACGGGACGGCAGCCAGTTCGATATCTTGTTTGCGGATGGCGACAGCTATCATATCGGTACGATGCAAGGTTTTGCCATCCATACGCCAGGTCACACGCCGGCATGTATGACCCATGTGATCGGCAATATAGCCTTTGTTGGAGATACGCTGTTTATGCCGGATGGCGGTTCCGCGCGGGCCGATTTTCCGGGGGGGAATGCTGGTGAGCTATACGATTCCGTGCAAAAGGTTCTGGCCTTGCCGGGCGACATGCGCCTGATGATGTGCCATGATTATGGTCCCGGTGGGCGGGATATTCAAAATGAAACCACGGTGGCTGCGCAAAAATCCGAGAATATCCATTTTGGGGGGCAAATCAGCCGTGCGGACTTTGTCAAACTGCGCGAGGCGCGCGATGCGACCCTATCCATGCCAAGGCTGATTATTCCATCCCTTCAAGTCAATATGCGGGCTGGCGGTATGCCGCCAGCAGGCAGTGACGGGAATACCTATTTCAAGGTGCCGATAAATAAACTATGAAGCCCTGAATAGGCCCGTCAGTACAGACCGCCGTAGAAACAGGATCAAACAATGATGGATATCAGGCGTCTTTCAGACGATTTTTCAGTCAGCCCGCAAATCGAAATTTCGGATTTGCAAACCATTTGGGATGCCGGATTTCGCACCATCATGTGTAACCGCCCCGATAACGAAGATGCAGGCCAGCCGCTGGTTGGCGAAATCGAGGCTGCAGCCAGAGAAATCGGATTTGCCTTTGCCCATTTGCCAGCGGACTCGGGGAGGGTGGCAATGCCCCTCGCCACCCAAACCGGCCGTGTGCTGGCGGATCTACCCAAACCAGTGTTTGCCTATTGCCGTTCCGGCACCCGTTGCACAGTGATTTGGTCATTGATGATGATTTCCGAACTTGAGGGTCATGAAATTCTGGCGGCCGCTTCTGCGGCTGGCTATGACATGTCACCGTTGATTGCCGCCGATTAGGTCCAAATGAAACGTCTTTCGATCCCCGCCCCATTGCGCCGTTACTTGCCGATCCTTGATTGGGCACACAGCTACAATCGCGACACGTTAAGCAATGATCTGGTGGCGGCGGTGATCGTGATGATCATGCTGATCCCGCAATCTTTGGCCTATGCTTTGCTGGCCGGATTGCCGCCCGAAATGGGGCTATATGCGTCGATCTTGCCGTTGATGGCCTATGCGTTGTTCGGCAGCAGTCGGGCGTTGGCGGTGGGGCCGGTTGCGGTGGTGTCGTTGATGACGGCGGCTGTGGTGGGCAACATGGCCTTGCAGGGCAGCGCAGAATACGCAGCGGCCGCGATCGTTTTGGCGTTTATGTCGGGGTTGATCCTGTTGGTGATGGGGCTGTTTCGGTTGGGTTTTTTGGCGAACTTTCTAAGCCATCCGGTGATCTCGGGTTTTATGACGGCCGCAATTGTGTTGATCGGCACCAGTCAGATTAAGCATCTGTTCGGCATCACATCGCATGGGCATGAATTGATCACTTTGGCCAGCTCACTGGCGCAGAATATTGGTGATATCAACTTGTTCACGCTGCTGATTGGTAGCGGTGCGATCGGCTTTTTGATCTGGGCGCGCAAGGGTATGAAAACGGCCTTGATGGCGGTTGGTATCGGGGCGAAACTGGCGGGTATTTTGGCCAAAACAGGACCGGTGATTGTGGTGGCCGTCACAACATTGATCACTTGGGGCTTTGGCTTGACCGATCATGGGGTGGCTGTTGTGGGCAAGCTGCCAAGCGGGTTGCCGCCGTTTACGATGCCCAGTTTCGAGGTTGAGTTATGGAGCAATTTGTTTGTCGCGGCCTTGTTGATTTCGGTCATCGGTTTCGTTGAATCGGTATCGGTGGCGCAAACGCTGGCGGCCCGAAAGCGCCAGCGCATCTATCCGGATCAAGAGCTGATCGGGTTGGGGGCCGCCAATATAGCCTCGGCGATTTCTGGCGGGTATCCGGTAACGGGGGGCCTGTCACGCTCGGTGGTGAATTACGATTCCGGGGCGCAAACCCCCGCGGCCGGGGCGATGACGGCCATCGGCATCCTGTTTGCCGCTATGTTTCTGACGCCACTGCTGTTTTTCCTGCCCAACGCCACGCTGGCGGCGATCATCGTGGTGGCCGTTTTGTCCTTGTTGGACTTGTCGATGTTGCGCAAAACATGGGTCTATTCCAAACCCGACTTCATTGCCGTGGTGGTGACCATTTTGGTGACCTTGGGGTGGGGTGTTAAAATTGGCGTTACGACGGGGGTTTTGCTGTCGATTGCCTTGCATCTTTACAAAACCTCGCGCCCGCATGTGGCCGAGGTGGGTCGTGTGCCGGGTACAGAGCATTTTCGCAATATTCTGCGCCATGGGGTTGAAACCACGCCCACAATTCTGACGGTGCGTATCGACGAGAGTCTGTATTTTGCCAATGCGCGATATCTGGAGGATTACATCCTGAACCGTGTGGTCGGGGATGACGCGCTGCGCCATGTTGTGCTGATGTGTTCGGCGGTGAACGCGATTGGCATGAGCGCGCTGGAGTCCTTTGAAGCCATCATGCACCGGCTCGAAAGCCTTGGGATTAAACTGCATATGTCCGAGGTAAAGGGGCCAGTGATGGATCGGCTAAAACGCTCGGATTTCATGCAGGCCTTAACGGGGCAGGTGTTTTTGTCGCAATATCAAGCGATCGAAACACTGCAAGCCGACTAAGCTAGTTTTGCTTCCAATGGCGGCGCAACTGGTTTGCCACATAGCGCGGGTTTTCACAGAGTGACCAATGCCCCAAAGCGCGTTTGACGTGCAGCGGTACGTCCCATCTGATGCTAAACTTCTTGGCCTTACTTAGCGACATGAATGGGTCCTGCTTGCCCCAGATCAACAGCCCGCGTTTTGGCAGGTTGGACAGGTCCTCGCCCCATTCGTCATCCACTGTTATGGCTGATCGGTACAGCGGCAGGATCGCGTGTTTCATAGGACGACCCATCTGGGCCGACAGAACTTTTGCCATATCCTTTGGCATGCCCAGTGTCGGCAGCAAAAGTCGCGCCAGCCAAGGGCGCAAACATAGATTGACCAACTCACCAATGATAGGCGTGTGCCACAGCCGCCCAACTTGATGCCACCGTTCACCCGGCACCACACAAGCGTTCAGTGCGGCCCAAGTACGGACTAAATCAGGCCGTAAATGGGCGACCCTCAAACACAGCATAGCCCCCCAATCATGGCCAACCAAATCGACAGGCCCACTGCGCGCAACTTGTGCCTCAAGCAGCTCTATCAACCACTCGACATAGGCTTCTTTTGTGCAAGAGAACCCTTGCGGCGCCGGTTCGACAAAGCCTGGCCATGCGGGTATAATCAGCTGATCTGCGGGTAGATCAAGCTGCTCTACCAATGGATCCCAAAGCGACGGTGTTTCGGGAACGCCATGTATCATTACACAAACCATGCGCCCTTAGGGCATACCATAAGGGCATTGTAAAGTGGGGCGCGGGCGTCAAATGGCTGGAGTTTCCAGACGAAATAGGGCAAGACACAGCCCAACTGATATGGCCGAAATGACGACAGCAGGAAAACACCCCTCATGACCCTTGATGCCAAACCCGCAGCGCTCCTCTTGGCTGCCTCGATGATGGATCGGCGTGATGCGGCTCAATCCGCAGCTATTGGTGCAAGGGGGGGGCGTTTGCTGCTATTGAGGACGTATGAAGTACATGGCAAATGGCGCCACCGGAGATTTCGCAAATGACCTTTACTTACCGCCAAGCAAATGGGCTGGATTCACGTGCGTGTGCCCGGATTATTCGCGCTTGGGGCAAGGCAACACCTTGGATGGTGCCGCTTGACGACCTTGAGCCGATGGCCGCATCTTGGCAAGAGATGTTGGAGTCCGAGACGGCGTGGGTTGCCGAAAGCACGGGGCATGTGGTTGGGTTTTGCGTGCGCGAGGATGACAATATCACAGGTCTATACGTCGCGCCTGATGTGCAACGCTGCGGTATTGGCAAAGCCCTGCTTGACCTTGCCAAAATAGATCGCGATTGGATCACAGTTTGGGTCTATGAAAAGAATGCAGCGGCTTGGGTCTTTTATCGTCGAGAGGGGCTTGTTGAAATTGGTCGCGAAAAGGATGAACATTCGCCTCTTATGTATATCGAAAGCCGGTGGGAGAGGGCGTCGTGATGCGCAACACGGAACTGGAAAAATCTGCGCGCCTCTCCGTTGCCCCTATGATGGATTGGACTGACCGGCATTGCCGTTACATGCATCGGCTGATGTCGGCGCAGACGTTGCTCTACACCGAAATGGTCACTTCACCCGCCTTGGTGCGGGGCGGGGCGCTGCAATTGTTGCGGTTTGATCCGGTTGAGCATCCTGTCGCGGTGCAGCTGGGCGGATCGGACCCGCAAGAACTCGCCGCCGCGACCCGCATGTGCTGTGACGAGGGCTATGACGAGGTCAACCTCAACGTCGGCTGCCCCTCGGATCGGGTGCAATCGGGCAGTTTTGGCGCGGTGTTGATGGAACGCCCCGCGTTGGTTGCGGATTGCGTGGCCGCGATGATTGACGCCTCAACGGTGGATGTTACGGTGAAATGCCGCATCGGGGTCGATGACCAAGACGTGCATCAGACGCTGCCCGCCTTCATCGAAACCGTCAGCCAAGCGGGCGTCAACCGCTTCACCATCCATGCGCGCAAGGCGTGGTTGCAAGGTCTTAGCCCAAAACAAAACCGCGATGTGCCGCCGCTGGATTACGATCTGGTGTTGCAAATCAAACGCGATTTCCCAGACCTGCATATTTCGGTGAACGGCGGGATCACCAGTTTGGATCAAGCACGGGCATTTTTGGATGCCGGGTTGGACGGGGTGATGATTGGCCGCGCTGCCTATCACACGCCAGATGATATTTTGCTGGGGGCCGATGCAGAAATATTTGGTGGCACCACCCGTAAAACCACCCTACAGGTGGTTGAGGAAATGCGCCCCTACATTGAGCGCCATCTGGTCGAGGGCGGGCGTCTAAACCAGATCACCCGCCACATGCTCGGCCTGTTTCACGGCCGTCCCGGTGCGCGTGGATGGCGGCGCACCCTGTCTGAAGGGGCGCCCAAAGACGGGGCAGGGCTGGAAGTTCTGGACGCGGCGCTGGCATATGTGCAGGATCAAACCAAAATAGCTGCGAGCGCTTTGACATGCTCGAAATGACAATCCTTTTGCCGATGGTGGCCATGCTTTTGGCGACCGGTGCCGTCGCGGGTGTAATGGCCGGCCTGCTTGGGATTGGCGGCGGCATCATCTTGGTGCCCGCCTATTTCTATATCTTTTCGTCCTTGGGCTATGGTGGCGATCAACTGATGCAGGTTTGCCTTGCGACCTCTTTGGCGACCATCATCGTGACCTCTCTGCGCTCGGTTTCCAGCCACCACAAGAAGGGCGCTGTCGATTGGGATATCCTGCGCGGTTTTGCCCCCGGCATCGTGATTGGGGCGGCGATCGGCGTGTTGGTTGCGGCGGGGCTGCGCTCGGTCGTTTTGCAAGGCATTTTCGGCGTGTTGGGCATTATTGTCGGGCTGTACCTTGGCTTTGGCCGCGACACATGGCGTTTGGGAAATACCATGCCCACGGGCCTGAAATGCGCGATTCTCTCGCCGATCCTTGGCTTTATGTCGGTGCTGATGGGCATCGGCGGTGGGTCGTTCGGGGTGCCGTTGATGAGCCTTTATGCCACCCCGATCCACCGCGCTGTGGCCACAGCCGCAGGGCTCGGCGTGTTGATCGCCGTGCCTTCGGTCATTGGCTTTTTGCTGGTGAACATCCCCGAAGCCTCGCGCCCGCCTTTTACCATTGGGGCCGTCAACCTGCCAGCCTTTGTGCTAACGATCAGTATGACATTGATAACAGCACCTTACGGGGTAAAACTGGCCCATAGCATGGACCCCAAACCCCTAAAACGGGTGTTTGCCTTTTTCCTAACGCTGGTCGCCCTAAACATGCTGCGCAAAGCAGCGGGGCTATAGCGCCCGAGTTTCTTGTTGCCATAATTTCCTTCTCTGAAAGTCACCGCGGCGTGCTAAGCAATTTTATGAAGACCGAAGAATAGAAGTGACCACAATTGATTGATAAAAACTTAGATACGCCCGACTGGCAAGATGTTCTCAAAGACGGAGAAGAACTGCTTTGGTCGGGCCGACCAGAGTATGGCCGAAAATTTATGCAATTTGTTGGGCAGGAAAAGATTTTCTACGGGTCTTTTGTTGTTGGTATTGTTGCAATCTGGATCAGCTTTCTTTTCATTGAGCCGGATGGCCGACACAATCGCACCGAGGCAGCGTGGATTTTTTCGGCCCTATCAATCGGCTTTGTCGCCGGTTTCTACTACATGGCAGCAACGCGATCTTACGTGCTAAGCAACTTGTTTTACGCAATCACAGATCAACGCGCGATCGTTTGCCGAAAGGGTAAGAATTTTCGCCTCAGCAATCGTCGATATTTCCTGTCGTTTCCCTATCTGGCAACATACTCCTTCCCGATTTTTTCAGGTCACCCACTCAGTTCCATACAGGTTGGGTCTTTGCTTTCCGAGGAAATCGTTCAGCCATTTGGGCATGGTTTGACCCATCCGGGTTGGCCGGTTGGGCAGGCAAGGGGGGTGATACCGGTTCTTTTTGAGAATATTGAGGATTTGCAGCCATGTCTGCATCGACTGGATCGCTGCAATCCAAGTAAGCAAATCACGTTCGTTTTAACCGCGCTGCCCGTCCGCCGCGGCGTTTCACGACCAAAGAAGCCCGCGCAGGCAGCTCACCAATCACCTCAGTCCGCTCATCACCACTCATCCGCGACCAGCGCGATGGTCGAAGTCGAGGGCGAGAACATGCGCCCGGTGACTTGGGTTCGGGTCAAGGAAGTCCGAAGCAGGCACTGGGGTATGGGCGGCAACACCCCTAGCACAGAAGACGTCAAGGCGATGGCTGCGGGCTGAACCTTGGTTTTGGCAGGGGCACCCGACGTGGCGTCCCTGCCGTGCCTGAAACGTAACGTTGAGGAACCACAATGGACAAGAACACTCATGCAAGAGAGGCACAGCTTCGTGCCATTTCCATTTATGAAAAGCGCCCCGAGCGCGCGCAGGTCGTCAATCGTGGCACAGCTGAGGTTCTCGAGGGGCTGGGCTGTATTTACGAGCAGGACGGGCAACGTCTTTCTGTTGACATGCCGAAGGCAATTGGAGGCAGCGAAGAAGCTCCTCCACCTGGCTGTGACGGCGGAAGTTGGACTCTCGGCATGATTTGCCCTCCACCACCCCTCCAGCCCAAACATCAACATAGCGCTGACGACGTATTATAGCCTAAAAGCTAATGACGGCTTCGCCGCTGGCGCGTCATCAAGTGGTTCTGCGAAAGCAAAAGGCTGCTTGGAGCCCACTTTGCAGATTTTCTGTCTCGCAGCGAGTGTCTGGTTGCGGGAAGCCACAAACAACCAATGATGATTGGCCAAAACTGATATTCTGTTGGCTTGCTATGAAAGACCGCCATGAGAAACTCTACTATTAGAGAGTTAGGTGCCCGCACCTACAGTCAGGATGTTAACTGAATATGCTCGCAAGCTTATCTGCAACCCAATTACAAGTCTTAAGTGAATGCTTGTTTCGGTTGGGCTAAATGTCTTGCACTTGAGTAGCCATACCAGAATGCACTTACACACCCGGCCATTGCATTGCTTACTACAGTGAATCGTGTCATGCATTGAATAATTGGAATGTGTTGAGAGACTTCATCATGGCACGACTTACAGTGATCTTTGTCAGGCTATTGGGCTTCGCCATTCCTGCGGCCTTGGGTCTGATCACAATTGTTTACTCGGACACATTAAAGCAGCCTCCTGGGGTGAACGAAACCACGCGTTCTGTGGTTCCGGTGCGCGTTATTACGTTGGCTCAGGCATCGATGATCCCCCGTGTTGTCGGGCATGGCGCTGTTGGCCCCGCCCGAGAGTGGCGCGGCGTCGCGCGGGTTGAGGGCGATGTGTTGCAAACCGCGCCAAATCTTGCCCCGGGGACAATTGTGTCAGAAGGCGATCTGCTCGTTCGGATTGACGATACAGACCTTCTGTTGAACCTTGCTCAGATCACAGCACAGCTGGCGGCGTCTGACATCAAGGATCAAACACTTGTCGCCAGCCTTGAAATTGCCAGTGCTGATCTGGCCCTGATGCAAGCCGATCTGACCCGGCAGGAGCAGTTAGCCAAGCAAGGTGTGACCACACGCGCCAGCCTAGATGCCGTTCGCCGTCAAGAGCTTTTAGCCCGTGCTAAGGTCACCGAGATTGAAAACCAACGGCACTTGGCCAAGGCTGAGCGTGAAATTCTTATAACACAGAGGGCGACACAGGAACGGGCGCTTGAGTTTACCGAGGTGCGCGCACCTTACGACTTAAGAATAACCGAAATTTCGGTAACCGAGGGGCAGTATGTCAGTCGTGGTCAGACGATGCTTTCTGGCGAAGGAGTTGCCGCTGTTGAAATCGCAGCGCAGTTTCCCTTAGGTCGGGTTGGCCCGTTGTTGCGTTTGGCCGGAGATGGCAGCACCGTTATGGATCTTAAGGCGCGGGTGCGCCTTGTTGCGCCAGGTCACAACATCACCTGGAAGAGCAAAGTGGTGCGTGTCGGAGACGCCATTGATGCGCGCACTCAAGGGACAACGGTTGTTGTGCGTGTCGATGATCCTCTGGCGCAGGCCGCAGCTGGGGAGCGTCCGCCGCTGCGCCGCAATATGCTTGTTGAAGCTCTGCTATTAGCACCACAAACAGAAGCCCTAATTGTGCCCGTCGAAGCGGTGCGCGACGGCACAGCACTTGTGGTGAACTCCGAGGGCAAATTGGAAAAACGAAAAGTTTCTGTTGGGTTCACATCGGGCAACCTAGCGGTTGTAAACAAGGGTCTTGCCGCCGACGACCAGCTTGTCATCACCTCGCCAACGGTGGCTGTCCCCGGGATGATGGTTGCGCCAGTTGAGGACGACGCACGCAAGGCTGCTCTCTGGGCCGAGGCCATGGGCAAGGCGGCTCCTGTATCCAGCGGATCGGAGCAAGGGCAAGGCAATGGGAAATCCAAGGAGGCGGAAGAATGATCCGCCTGTTCGCCGTTCATCCAACGGCTGCTAACATTCTGATGATCGCTTTTCTCGCGTTGGGCCTGCTCGCACTTCCGAGCCTTCAACGAGACACCTTTCCGCTCGTGGCCGCTTCAAACGTCGAAGTGCGTATTGCCTATTATGGCGCCACACCTGCTGAAGTAGAACGGGGTATTTGCGCCGCTGCTGAGCAAAATTTGCGCGCTATAGACAACCTTAGTGAGTTGACTTGCCTGTCGCGGGAGAACGCGGCCGTTATCACCGCCGAGATCGTTGAAGGCGCGGACATGACCCGGTTTCAAAACGACATCAAAGCAGCGGTCGAGGGTCTTACAAGCCTTCCAGACAAGGCCGACGACCCAGTAATACGCGTGGTCGAGCGCGTCGCTTCGGTCGCTTCAATCGCCGTTACCGGACCAAATGACCCTCAAGTTTTGCATGCTTATAGCGAGGCGTTGGCAGAAAGGTTGCGTGCCGATCCAGGGATATCGAATGTTGAGGTGATGGGGTTCTCCGAGCGGGAAATTGCGGTCGAGATAGATGCGCTAGCGCTTGATCGTGTCGGGCTTGATATTGCCCAGATCAGCGCCGTGCTGGCGCGCCACAGTCTCGATCTGCCGGCCGGCACGCTAGAAGGACGCGATGGGGATATCGCGATCCGGTTTCTGGGTGAGAAACGCAGCCCCGCCAAGCTTGGCCGTATCCCATTGGCAGGCACCGATACAGGAGGCGAGGTGTTACTGAGAGATGTGGCCAGCATTCGGCTTGGCTTTGATGATCCCTCGCAAGCCGCTTTTTACAACAACAAACGCGCAGCTATCATTGCGGTAAGCAAAACTGAAACACAGGATGCGTTGAGGGTAAAAGCTGCGCTTGATCAACAGATCGAGCAAGCGCGCGCGGAAGCGCCGGGTAATATCGAATTGGCGATCTCGCAAGATTCGACTGGCAACATCCGCGACCGTTTGCGCATCGTTGCTGAGAACGGCTTACAGGGCCTTGTGCTCGTACTGATCGTGATGTGGCTGTTCTTTGGATTCCGGCTGTCTTTCTGGGTGGCAATGGGGCTGCCAGTGTCTTTCCTTGGTGCGGTGTTTATGATGCAGCTTTTGGGATTCACCATCAATATGATGACGATGGTCGCTCTGCTGGTCGCCGTGGGGCTGCTGATGGACGACGCCATCGTGATTTCAGAGAACATCGTGCGGCGCCGTGAAGCGGGCGAAAGCCCGCAGGACGCAGCGGTAAACGGCGTGCTGCAAGTTGGGCCGGGTGTCTTTGCATCATTTTTGACCACAGCCATGATCGTCGGGCCTCTTGGCTTTATGTCCGGCAGTATCGGCGCGGTGTTGAAATATATCCCTCTGGTACTGCTTTTGACGTTGGCGATCAGCCTGATCGAGGCGTTTCTGATCCTGCCTGCACATATGCACCATTCGCTAAAGCAGGCTCCAAAACTCAACCGGGTTAGCCGCGCGGTAAATACGGGCTTTGCCCGGTTTCGTGATGGCATTGTCGTTCCGGTTGCAGAATTGGCGCTGCGGTTTCGCTATGTAACGCTAGGCCTTGCTGTCTTTCTGGTTTTGTTTTCGATTGCCCCCTTCACCGGCGGCTTCATCAAGTATCAGAGCTTCCCGCAACTTGAGAGCGACACCGTTGAGGCGCGCCTACTGCTGGCAGAGGGGTCGCCTTTAACTCTGACAGAACAGCGCGTTGCTAAGGTCGTCAAAGCGCTAGAGAAGATGAACGAAGAACTAAGTGCGGTACAGCCCAACTCCCAAGCGCTGGTTCAGAGTTACACCATCACCTATGGCACAAACATCGATGCTCCAGGCACCGGCGCACATATGGCCACGATCAGCGTCAAATTGCTGCCTGCAGGCATCCGGACCACGAATGTGACCGACATTCTGGATCTTTGGAAGAAGCTCTCTGGCCGCTTGCCCGACATGATCGCCTTTCGCATCACAGACAAAGAACGCGGCGCAGGCGGCAAGCCAATTGACCTCTTGGTGCAAGGAGATGATCTCGTCGCACTGTCCTCAACGGCCAAAGAGCTTCGCCGCTTTTTCCGGGACTTTGCCGGTGTCCGGGATGTGACCTATGACTTACAGTTGGGCAAACCAGAGTTTATTATTGAACTGATCCCTGGAACCGCCAATACGCTGGGCGTCACACCGCAAGCTGTTGCCGCAGGGCTGCGCGCCGGGTTTCGTGGTGACAGCGCGTTACGGTTTGTTGACGACCTGGGCCAGGTAAATGTAGTCGCCCGGCTTGCCGCATCGAACCGGATGACACAGGCGGATATTTTGAACCTAAAAATTTCTGGCAGTCAGGGTGCGCTTGTCCCGCTTTCGGCGATTGCGACGGTGTCGCAGTCACGCGGCTTCGCAGCCGTTAATCGGGTTGATGGTCAGCGCAGTGTGCGGGTGCAAGGCTCGATCAACCCATCCATCGCCAACGCGCGCGAGCTGATGGGGGCATTGAAGTCTGACTACTTGCCAGAACTGGCTAAGAAACGCCCTGGCGTTTCGGTGCGCATCTTGGGAGAGGCTGAAGACACCGCCACCACTGGCAGCTCTCTAACGCGCAATATCGGTGTTGGCATGGCTGGAGTTTTCCTGCTTCTAGCGTTCTACCTGAAAAGCTTCATACGCCCCGTGGCCGTATTGGCCGCTATCCCTCTGAGCTTGGTCGGTGTGATGTGGGGCCATATGGCCCTCGGGCTGCAAATTTCTCTGCCCAGTCTGGTTGGTCTTGCAACACTCGCCGGTGTGGTCGTGAATGATGCCATTTTGTTGGTAAACTTCATCGACGAAAAGGTCGCGCAAGGCATTGACGTGCTTGTGGCTGGGCGCGAAGCGGTGCGCGACAGGTTTCGCGCTATTTTCTTAACATCACTCACCACTGTAGTTGGCCTTGGGCCTTTGTTACTCGAGCAGAGCACTCAAGCACAGTTTTTGCGCCCCATCGTGGCCAGCCTTGCTTTTGGGCTTACCGCAGCAACATTACTGGCTTTGTTTGTGACACCTGCAGTGATAGCCGTTCTGCACGATTTCAAACTCGGTTTTCGAGGGAAAAGCAATACGTAAGCGGTCATTGGTCTCGCGGATATCAAAGTCCGTTTTGTCCGCATTGCTTACATACTGCTTAGGTTGCTAAATCTCATATTGATCTCTAGCGCTTTAACCGCGCCGCCCGTCCGCCACGGCGTTTCACCACTTGTGACGCACGTTCTGGCAAATCACCGATAACCTCACGGCGCTCCTCAGAGCTCATCCGTGACCACAGGCTGATCTCGTCGATGCTGCGATAGCAGCCCGTGCACAAGCGCGCCTCTGGGTGGATCACACAGATGTTCACACAGGGTGATTCCACCTCGTCGCGTTTCCAAACCTCATCCATTTTTCAAATACCCCAAACGGTCCAATACACCTTGCAGGATATACCCCGCCGCCACATGGTCGATCACTTCGGAACGACGTTTTCGGGACGTATCCGCCTCAAGCAGGGCGCGTTCCGCCGCCACCGTTGACAGGCGTTCGTCCCAGTAGCCGATGGGCAATTCCGTCAACCGCGAGAAATTGCGCGCAAAAGCCCGTGTGGATTGGCAGCGCGGCCCCTCGCTGCCGTCCATATTCAACGGCAAGCCCAAGACAAAGCCGCCAAGCCCGCGTTCAGACGCGATCTCGAGCAACCGCGCTGCATCCACGCCAAATTTCTTGCGTCGGACGGTTTCCAGTGGCGTTGCCACAGTCAAAAAACTGTCCGAAACGGCGACGCCGATGGTTTTGTCACCCAGATCCAGCCCCGCCACAGCCTGCATCGGTGCAAGTGCTGCGGCAAAGCCTTTCATGTCCTCATAGATCATTGCGCGACGCCCGCTTTTTGCGCCGCCGCGCGGATCATCGCCAACCCGCCGGCATCCGCGGCAAACACGCTCTGCGCTTCGCCCCAGATGGCGCGGGCGCGCTCTACGTCGCCCAAAACACCAAGTGCGCCGATCAATTGGGCCCACTCTTGTGCCGAGCCGCCCTCGGTCGCCAGTCGCTCGGACAATTGTGCGACCATGTTGCCGATCATATCTTGGCGTTCTTCAGCCGTCATGTCCGAGGCCGCCGCCACCGCATCCGCGTCAGGACCAGCTAGGGCGGGGCCGGTAAGGGCCGGGCCTGTGGAGCGTTCGGGCAGGGTGTAATTCACCCCCGCCCACGCCGCCGCATCTTCGATTTGGCCACGGATCGGGCCAACCCACGGATCATTCGGCGCGCTGCGCTCCAACAGCTCACGCCACAATTTGAAGGCCATGTCAGGGCGGCCATTCTGGGCAAACATCAAGCCAGAATAATACCGGGCCTTGCCGTCATTGGGGTCACGTTCGATTGCGCGTTTCAGTGCGCTTTCGGCTTGCGGCGACACATAGCCACCCGCTGCCATGATCATCAAGTCGGCCAGATTGGACAGATCCTGTGCGGTCGCAGCCTCCGCCTTTATCTCGATCACCCTGATATGCGCTTTATAGGCGCCGATGTAATTGCCAAGCGCGGCCTCATTACTGGCCAGTAATTGATGTCCCTTAAGGTCATCAGGGCGGTCAGCGACAGCCACGCGCAGTTTATCAACCAGCTCTTTGTGACGTGGCTCGACTATGATTGTGCTGGGGGGCACGGCGGCTTCGGCTTCAATCTGGCTTTGACGCGCCATGCGAAAGGCTTCGGCATTTTCGATGCGGGTTTTTAGCGGCAAATCCGGATAACCCGGTGCGCCGATCTGTTGGTACACCGCAACACCGCCTGCCAGAACAACCGCAACCGTGGCAATCGCCGCGTAGGTTGCTGTTTTTGGTGCCCTTTGCACGCTGGTTGTTGCCTGAACAGCTTTGTCGGCCTCCAACAGGCGTCGCGACACTTCAACCTTGATGCGGGCCGCTTCCTCTTTGGTAACGACGCCGCGCTCCAGGTCGCGTTCAACCCCCTTTAGCTGATCGCGGTAAACCTGCAGGTCGAACTCGGCTGCGCTTTCCCCCGTGTCACGCCCGCGCAGCATTGCCAATGCCATCACTGCAACAACCACCAAGATCAGCAAGCCAACTATTATCCAGAACCACATGGCGTCTCTTCTCATTTCCCAAAATCTGCCCCCCATCTATCTTGAATCCGCCCCCTGCAAAAGGGTGAATGAGTCGCAGGCAGATCACATCACAGTTTGCCCCGCCCTAACGCCCGTTATGTCGCATATTTTCCCCATTGTGCCGCAGGCGTGCGCGGTTAAACTTGGCATGTGTATCACAACAATTGTGCAAGGGGGGGCGCCCTCACAGGGGGATTCGATTGATGAGACGTTATTCTGCATTTGCCGTCGCCCGCGAGGCGCTTCGTTATCACAAAGGTTGGGGCCGTGCATGGCGCGCGCCCGAGCCGAAAAAATCCTATGACGTGGTGATTGTCGGGGCAGGCGGGCATGGTCTGGCCACCGCCTACTATCTGGGCAAAAATTTCGGCATCACCAATGTGGCGATCTTGGAAAAAGGCTGGCTAGGCGGCGGCAACACGGGCCGCAACACCACGATTATTCGCTCCAACTATCTGCAAGATCCCTCCGCCGCGATTTATGAAAAAGCGCGCGGGCTTTATGAGACCATGTCGCAAGATTTGAACATGAACGTGATGTTTTCCCCGCGCGGCGTGATGATGCTGGCCCAAACCCAATCCGAAATCCGCGGTTTTCAGCGCACCGCACAGGCCAACGCGTTTCAGGGCGTGCAAACTGAATTCATCGGTCCCGAGCGGGTCAAGGAACTTGCGCCGATCATCAACATCTCTGGCCCGCGCTACCCGATTTTGGGCGCGCTATGGCAGGAACGCGCCGGCACGGCCCGCCACGATGCGGTCGCGTGGGCCTATGCGCGGGCCTGTTCCGACATGGGCATGGATATCATTCAAAAATGCGAAGTCACGGGGGTCAATCAAACGGATGGCCAAGTCACGGGCGTAGAAACCTCACGCGGTACGATTGGCTGCAAGAAACTGGCGTTTTTGGTGGCGGGCAATTCTGGCGATCTGGCGGGCATGGCGGGGTTCCGTCTGCCAATGGAATCCGTGGCGCTGCAAGCCTTGGTGTCCGAGCCCATCAAACCCTGTTTGGACGTGGTGATCATGGCCAACACGGTACATGGCTACATCTCGCAATCTGACAAAGGCGAAATGGTGATCGGCGGCGGCACCGACGCTTATAACAACTATACCCAGCGCGGATCATTCCATCATATCGAGGAAACCGTGCGGGCACTGGTCGAAACCTTCCCGATGGTGTCGCGCCTGAAAATGCTGCGCCAA
>DEIK01000050.1:7158-18816 GCA_002352425.1 Rhodobacteraceae bacterium UBA2776 | reverse complement strand
AAATCCATTCCGGGGTCTGGCTGGGCAATGGCGGAACTGGTGGCCAACGGCACGCCGGGGCCGCTAAGCGCCGAGTTCGGGCTGGACCGGTTCGCCGAGGGGCGCTTCATTGATGAAAGCGTTGCGGCGGGGGTGGCGCATTGATGGAGTTTTTTCAAGAACTTACAGCGGATCAAAAGCTAACACTATTTGTTGCATTTGCTTCTGCGTTACTTGGTGGTTTGATTTCAACGGCCGCATCATGGCTTACAACAAGGCAATCAATCGTTGCTAACGAAACGACACGGCAACTAGAAAAACGCGAGAAAGAAGCTTTTTATGCCCATCAAGGCCTTATAAAGATAAATCAATATGCGAACGCCGCATACTCTTTGAAAAAAATGATTGATGACCAATTTGATGCTGCTAATGAGGCTGGTCATGGTGACTGGCTACCTGTTCAAAAGGTGCGCGGGACACCCAAATACGATGAAAGCTTTGAAAGTTTCTTGTCAGAAGAAATGGTTTTCTTGCTGAAAACAAAAGATTCTCAAATGTTAGGCGATATGATTGTCTTTGAGAAAAGAGTCGTGGCATCGCTTAACAATTTCCACACGTATTCCGAAGAACGCATTGAATGGAGCAAAAAACTTCAAAAAGGTGTGATTGGAAGTTCTCAGGAGGGTATCCCCAGCCTTTCTGCGGAACTTGAGGGTGAATTTGCAATGATTGCTGATGCAGAAGCTGCATTCCTAACCGAACTTCTTGGAGGGATTATGGAAATGCTTGATCGAGATACAAAAGATGGGTTCTCCTTGCTGCATCGGTATAATCGAGCAGCAAAAGACGAATATGGTGATTTATTCCCAACCCTGGAATATGAGGCTTCACAATGCTAATCCTCGAATGCCCCTACTGCGGCGTCAAAGCCGAAGAAACCGAACTCCACGCTGGCGGCGAGGCGCATCTGACGCGCCACGCCACAGGCTCCACAGATGACGAGCTAAAGTTCTACCTGTTCCAACGCAAAAACCCCAAGGGGGTGCATTTCGAGCGCTGGCGCCACGTCAACGGCTGTGGAAAATGGTTCCACGCCGCCCGTTGCACCATGACCCTCGAAGTGTTCGGCACCTATAGCGCCCAAACCTTTGAACCGCCCAAAGCCCTGCTCTCCAGTATCAAAGCAAAACGCCCCGATTGGCAAGCAACCTAATGCCCCATCATTGTTCCCCAAATATCCCCGCCGGAGGCTCCAATACCTCCTCACGCGAAAGATACGCCAAATGAGCACCCGCATCCCAAACACAGGCCGGTTCCTCGACAAAACCGCCCCCGCGACCTTCACCTTCAACGGCAAATCCCTTGGCGGTTATGCTGGCGACACGCTGGCCTCGGCCTTGCTGGCCAACGACCAAATGCTGATGGGCCGCTCGTTCAAATACCACCGTGCCCGTGGCGCCGTGGCATCGGGGGCCGAAGAACCCAACGCGCTGGTCAACATGGGGGCAGATGACAGGTTTGAGCCAAACCAACGCGTCACCACCACTGAATTGTTCGACGGGCTAACCGCCAAAAGCCAAAACCACTGGCCCTCGTTGAATTTCGACGTTGGTGTGATCAACAACTATGTTGCCCGCTTCCTGCCCGCCGGATTTTACTACAAAACCTTCATGTACCCGCGCGCGGCGTGGAAACATGTGTTCGAGCCGATCATCCGCAAATCAGCCGGGCTTGGCCAAGCGCCAAAGGCGCGCGACGCGGATCGCTATGAGCATTTTTACTACTTCACCGACGTCTTGATCGTCGGCGGTGGCATCGCGGGTCTGCAATCGGCTTTGGCCGCGGGTCAATCCGGTGCCAAGGTGCTGCTGCTTGAACAAACCGCAAACTGGGGCGGACGTGCCCCTGTGGATGGGGCACAAATCGGCGGCAAATCTGCTGACGAATGGGTCACAGAAACATTGGCCGCGCTCCAGGCGCTGCCAAACGTCACAATCCGTGCCCGCACGATGGGGGCTGGGGTTTATGATCACGGCTATGCGCTGGGCTATGAGCGGATCACCGATCACGCCCCCGAAATGGACGCCCCGCGCCACCGCCTGTGGCGCATCAGGGCCAAGCAGATCATCACCGCCACGGGTGCGATTGAGCGCCCATTATCCTTTGCGGGCAATGACATCCCCGGCGTGATGCTGGCGGGGGGCGTGCGCGATTACCTGATCAATTGGGGCGTCGCCATTGGCGAGCGCACGGTCGTGGTCACGAACAATGACGATGGCTATCGTACTGCGCTCACCCTGCACAAAGCGGGCCTAAAAGTCCCGGCCATCATTGATGCGCGGCCAAATGCGGACGGTGATCTGCCCAATCAAGCCCGTGAACGCGGTATTGCGGTGCGCGAAGGCCGCGGCATTGCCAAGGTCAAAGGCGGCAAGCGTGTCTTGGGGGTTGCGATCTGTCTGCAAGACGGGGATGGCGGCGCGCGCGAGGAAATTGCTTGTGATTGCGTTGCGATGTCCGGCGGCTGGTCCCCTGTGGTTCATCTGTGGTCCCATTGCGGTGGCAAGTTGAACTGGATTGAGGAGCACGCCCATTTCGCGCCCGACCCCAAGCGCCCACCGCTTGGCGACACGGGCGAGGGGTTTGTTGTGACCTCTGGCACGGCCTCCGGGGCAATGGACACGCCGGAGGTGTTGAAAGACGCGCATTTGGCTGGCAAGGCGGCCGCCAAATCGGCTGGATTCACCCCCAAACGCAGTCAAGCGCCCAAAGCCACGGCGACCACAGAGGCCGCGATGGCGCCGGTTTGGGTCATGCCCAAGAACGCCACGATTGAGTTGAAGGCCAAGATGTGGCTGGATTATCAGAACGACGTCAAGGTGTCGGACGTGCAATTGGCTGCCCGCGAGGGATACGAAAGTGTTGAACACACCAAGCGCTATACAACTTTGGGTATGGCGACGGATCAGGGTAAGCTGAGTAATATCAACGGATTGGCCGTGTTGTCTGATGCATTGAATCAAGCAATTCCACAGACTGGCACCACCACATTCCGGCCGCCCTACACCCCGATTTCTTTGGGCGCGATTGCGGGCGAAGCACGCGGGGAAATTTTTCAACCTCTGCGCCGTACTCCGCTGCACGCATGGCACGAAGATGCGGGGGCCTATATGGAGCCTGTTGGCCAATGGCGCCGCCCCTATTGCTATCCGCGTGGCGCTGAAAGCCATGAGGACGCGGTGGCGCGCGAAGTCACCAACACCCGCAATGCGCTTGGCTTGCTGGACGCCTCGACCTTGGGTAAAATCATCGTCAAGGGACCGGACGCGGGCAAGTTTCTGGACATGCTTTACACCAACATGATGTCCACCCTGAAACCTGGGCGCTGCCGCTACGGGCTGATGTGTTCGGAAAACGGGTTCTTGATGGATGACGGTGTTGTCGCGCGGATTGATGAGGATACGTTCCTGTGCCACACCACATCGGGCGGGGCCGAGAACATCCATGGCTGGATGGAAGAATGGCTGCAAACTGAATGGTGGGACTGGAAAGTTTACGTCGCCAATGTCACCGAACAACTGGCCCAAGTCGCGGTTGTTGGTCCGAACGCGCGCAAGGTATTGGAGAAAATGGGCGGCATGGATGTCAGCAAAGAGGCGCTGACGTTTATGGGCTGGGCTGATGGCACCATCGGCGGGTTTGACGCGCGGGTCTACCGGATTTCGTTCTCGGGTGAGTTGAGTTATGAGGTCGCCGTGCCAGCCAGTCAGGGTCGCGCCTTTTGGGATGCGCTACATGCGGCGGGGGCTGAATTTGGCGCCATGGCCTATGGTACCGAGGCACTGCACATTATGCGGGCCGAGAAGGGGTTCATCATGATCGGCGATGAAACCGACGGCACAGTCATTCCGCAAGATTTGGGCCTGCACTGGGCGATTTCCAAGAAAAAAACCGACTTTTTGGGCAAACGGGCACAGCAGCGCAGTTTCATGGCCAGCACGGAACGCTGGCAGTTGGTGGGCTTGGAAACCGTTGATGGATCGGTGCTGCCGGATGGTGCCTATGCGCTGGCCGAGGGCATGAACGCCAACGGGCAACGCAATATGCAGGGTCGCGTGACATCGACCTATCATTCCCCCACGCTGGAACGTGGCATAGCCATGGGGCTGGTGCTGCATGGGCCGGACCGGATGGGGGAAGTGATCAACTTTGGTCGTGTGGATGGTACCTTGATCCCCGCCAAAATCGTTGACCCGGTGTTCTATGACAAATCAGGGGAGAAGCAAGATGTCTAATGTTGTGAGTGCCCTACAGGGTGTTTCTGCCGACGGATACGTGGAGGTTCAGGAGATGGGGCTGCAAGGCATGTTGACCCTGCGTGGTGATCTGTCGATGGCCAAATTGGCCAAGGCGGTAAAGGCGGCTGTCGGGGTGGAGATGCCAAAGCAGCGCAAGATCAACCTGAACGGCCAAACGGGGGCCGCGTGGATGTCACCGGATGAATTGCTGTTGATCATGCCCCATGCGCAGGCAACCGCAACGGCGGCAAAATTGACCAAAGCCCTTGGCAAAACACATTCCTTGGTTGCGAATGTTTCGGACGCCCGTGTGGTGTTCACCTTGAGCGGCAAGGGCGCGCGCGAGGTGGTGGCCAAACTGGCACCGGTCGATATGCAAGCGTTGAAAAAGGGTGAAATCCGGCGCTCGCGCATGGCGCAGGTTCCGGCGGCATTTTGGCTGTCCGGCAAGGACGAGATCACCATTGTCGCATTTCGCAGCGTGGCAACCTATGTGTTTGACCTGCTGGCAAACGCGGCCGCGCCGGGCGGCGAGGTCGACGCTTACTGAATCGCCTTTCCTCCCATCTATGGTTGTGCAAAGATTGTGGCGGGTAAAAAAGGGTGTTTGGATGAATTTCAAAGCAACAGTCGTAGCTGCAACCTTAGGGGTTGTGTTGTGCGCAACCAGCGCAATGGCGGAGGTTTACGAGTGCAAGGTGCGCTCGAACGGTCGTTTCGGTGGCATACAACCGGTTACAATTTTTTCAATCAGTGAAGAAGAAAACGTCGTCGTTGTTTATGATGCGTTGATCAAACACCACTATGACAAGCCGATATTGGGCAAGGTCGTGGTCATCAATTCAAAGCGCTATACATTCAAATGGTCTGTAGATTCAGTCATAGCCGGGGACGGTGAAACCTTGCCAAGAATTGATTACAGAGCAACCTATCTTCGTGGGAACCACAAGTTCACGATAACAGGATTTCCTGCGGGCTGGGACAACCAGTATAATGGGACTGGGACCTGTAAACGAACCAAATAAGGACTTAACAGTGCTTCAACATATTGCGAGTGCCCTTATCGGGCTTGCCGATATGGGCTATCTGTAGGGTGGTAACCTTTGTGGGCTACCCACGAGAACAGAAAGGGATTGAGAATGATTAGACTTTCATTGGTTGCAACGCTTTGCATTAGTGTTCTGGCAGCGGGGGCGTCACAGGCCAAGACCTATTCCTGCGCCATCACACCGGATTCAAGCCGTGACTGGATACCCGAAACGCTGGTGTTCAATATTGACGACAGCAGTGGCAAGGTCCGTGTTTTTGACACCATAATCGAAGAATACGTCGGCAAGCCGATAGTTGGTAAGCTGTCTGTTGAAACCAGCAAACGCATCACCATCACTTGGGAAACCCGCAAAGTGAGTGACAATCTTCAACGCAGCACCGCGCGGTTTTTGTTTCGGGCCAGTTATTACAAGGACAACGGCCTGATGAATATCTCCTCCATTCCAGGCGGGTTTCTCAATTATTTTGGCGGGCATGGGCGGTGTAATGTCAATGGCGATACCGGATGGAGCGCTGCGGTTGCAGGGGCCAAAGGAGGCTCGTTCTCGGCGCGGGGCAAAGCGCGGTTTGTCTCTGAATACAGTTTAAACTAAAACTAGGAATGATGAGTAAATGAAGGAAAGAACAATGCGTAAACAGGTGTTTGCAGCCCTTGTGGCTACTGGTTTAATTGGCGGTGCAGCCCAAGCAGAAACCTATATTTGCTCCGTAAAACCAGATGGTCATGACTATGGTTGGATCTCGAAAACCATCGGCGTCACCATTGATGATGTCACGGGGCAGGCCTTGGTCAGTGATTCCAATATCCTAGGTGTTTACAAAAAACCGATCCGTGGCGAGGTTGTTACCAATTCGCCCAAGCGGTTGTCGGTTAAGTGGGAAGTTTCAGGCGGCAAAGATGTTCGCAACAGAACCTATCTACGGTTTTTATATAAGCTGACAATCTTTAAGGCGCGCGGCAACAGGGCAACCGTAAAGGCAAACCCGGCGGGCTATGTTTGGGACCTTGGCGGCGCTGGCAAATGTAAGTTGCGCAGTAAATAGGCGCGCCGGGCACGTCGGATTAAACCTTGACCTTCCCCCCGTGCGCACGGCATTTATCCCTATAGATTTTCACGCGAACTTTAAGGGGGACACCTATGTCTTTTACACTACCTGATCTACCCTATGCCCATGATGCGCTGGCCGCTGCTGGCATGTCCAAGGAAACGATGGAATTCCATCACGACCTGCACCACAACGCCTATGTCGACAATGGCAACAAGCTGATTGCTGGCACCGAATGGGAAGGCAAATCGCTGGAGGACATCGTTAAGGGCACGTATGACGCGGGCTCCGTTGCGCAAAACGGCATTTTCAACAATGCGTCGCAGCACTGGAACCACACACAATTCTGGGAAATGATGGGGCCAAATGGCGCTGCCATGCCTAGCGAGCTGGAAAGCCGCATTACCGATGCTTTTGGTTCTGTTGACGAATTCAAATCGCAGTTTTCCGCAGCAGGAGCAGGTCAGTTCGGTTCTGGCTGGTGCTGGCTGGTTGTCGACACGGACGGCACACTGAAAGTGACCAAAACCGAAAACGGCGTGAACCCGCTGTGTTTTGGCCAGACTGCATTGCTGGGTTGCGATGTTTGGGAGCATTCCTATTACATTGATTTCCGTAACAAACGTCCGGTTTACCTGTCCAACTTCTTGGACAAACTGGTGAACTGGGAAAATGTCGCAGAGCGTCTGAGCAATTCCTAAGCTAACGTGGGGAAGGGCGCGCGCGTCCTTTCCCAACTTTACCTATCAGGAGAACGCCTATGAGCTATACACTTGATCGCCTTTTGCAGGATGCCGATATGGACACTGCCGAAACCCGCGCCCGTGCGGCGTTGATGGAGAACGGTTTTGGGGTTTTGACTGAAATTGATGTCGCTGCCACCATGAAAATGAAGCTCGACAAAGATATGCCGGGGTACAAAATCCTGGGCGCTTGCAATCCGACAATGGCGTTTGAGGCCATCGGGCTTGAGCCAAAGCTGGGTGCGATGTTGCCGTGCAATGTGATCCTGCGGGCCGTTGATGGTGGTGTCGAGGTCAGTGCGGTTGATCCGGTTGCCTCGATGATGGGCATCGACAATACCGAGCTGCCCCGTGTCGCCACAGCTGTGCGCGATATGCTGCAAAAAGCGGTTGACGAAATCTAGCAACTGTATGCACTATCGCTAAGGAACGCCCCTATTTCCGGGGCGTTTTTTTATGGAATATCGGCATGAGTGAAACCCAAAAAGGCCTGTTGGCGATGGTCGCAACCAGCGTGATCTGGGGGCTGTCGACCCTATTTTACAAAGCCTTGTCTCATGTGCCGCCGTTTGAGGTTCTGGCGCACCGCACCATATGGTCGCTGGTGTTTTTCGGCATTGTGTTGGCGCTGCAAAGCCGTCTGGGTGAACTGGTGTCGATCTTTCGCAGACCCCGTTTGCTGATGATGGTGTGCCTTGCGGCAATGACGGTTTCGCTGAACTGGGGATTGTTCATTTGGGCCATTCAAACGGGCCGCACGCTTGAGGCCAGTTTGGGCTATTATATCTACCCGATCATGTCGGTCCTGTTGGGGGCCGTGGTGTTCAAGGAAAAGCTGGGCCGCATTCAGATGCTTGCCGTCGCAGTGATCTGTTTTGCGGTTTCGCTACTGACATGGGGGCTGGGCGTCACGCCTTGGGTGTCACTGTTGTTGATGGGATCGTTTGTGATCTATGGCATGGTCAAAAAGCTGATCCCGATGGGGCCGGTGGCCTCGGTGACGGGCGAGGTCATGATGCTGTCGCCCATTGCGCTGTTTTGGCTGTGGGGTGTGCACACGCAGGGCTGGACGGGGATGGATGGGCGCAATGTGGCGGCCTTTGGCATGGGGTGGTACAACACGATCATGCTGATGCTGCTGGGATTGCTGACAGCGGGGCCGTTGATCCTATATTCCTATGCCACCAAACGGCTGGGCTTTGCGACCCAAGGCTTGGTGTTTTACCTAAACCCGACCTTGCAATTTCTGGTGGCTGTGTTGGCGTTCGGCGAAGCTGTCAGCCCTTGGCACGCGATTGCCTTCCCGCTGATTTGGGCGGCCTTGGCGGTTTACACGCTGAATGCCTTGCGTCAGGAAAGAGCGGCCTCGAGGCGTTCGACGGTATCGACCGTGGTGAAATAATCCCGCAAGCTGGCGTCGGCAAAACCCTGTTCAATGACGTGATCTATAAGGGTCAGCAGAGGGGCCCAATACCCCTCGACATTCAGCAGGTAAATCGGTTTTTCATGCAGGCCCAACTGGCGCCATGTTAACACTTCAAACAGCTCGTCCAATGAACCGGCCCCGCCAGGCAGCACCACAATGGCGTCTGAATTCATATACATGACCTTTTTACGCTCATGCATGTTTTCGGTGATGATAAAGCTGGTTAAATCGCGTTTGCCGACCTCGCGTTTCAGCAAATGCTCGGGGATCACGCCAAAGGTCTCGCCGCCAGCCTTTTGAGCTGCATCCGCGACTGCCCCCATCAACCCAACATCGCCAGCCCCATACACCAGTCGCCAGCCTTGCTTGGCGATGGTTTGGCCCAGGCTAATGGCGGCCTGTTTGTAGGCAGGGTTGGTGCCAAAACGCGATCCACAGTAGACGCAGATCGACCGGATGGAGGAGTGGGGTTGAGACATAGGATGGTATTCCTCAAAAAACGGGTGTGAAATCGGTGTTTGATCCGTGATAGCCCTGTTGCTATGCTATCGCAAGCGTTGGGCCGCTGGGGCCTGATGCGGGGGGAATTCAGTGATGGCAGGCACGTCCGGCATAGGATTTGGCGTCTCGATGGTGGCAGGGGCAGCTTTGGCTGCGGTTGTGGCCGTGGGGGGGTATTTTGTATATCAAACCGTAATGGGGTCTAAGGACGTGGCAATTCCCGTCCCAATTCAGACGCCAAGCACAGAAACCGTATCGGAAACGATATCCGGGCACGCATCGGATCCTGTTGCGCAAGTCGAACCCGCCGCCCCCCCAACCATCGCGCCCAGCTTTGATGTGGTGCGGGTCGAGCCGGATGGCTCTAGCGTCATTGCCGGAAATGCGGCCCCTGATGCGAAGGTGAGCATCTTGTTGGATGGCGCCGAAATCGGGCAGGCCACAGCCGATGCTCAAGGCAATTTCGTGGCACTTTTGACAGTGCCCAGCGGCAACGAGGCGCAAGTTTTGTCGCTCTCTTCGCAGCCGGATGGGGGGGATGTGGTGGCGTCAACCGACAGCGTGATCTTGGCCCCCGTCGTGGCGGCCGGGCCAGCTCCAGTGGTTGTGGCAGAAACAGAAGTCAGCGAGCCTGTGGCGGTTGAGCCGACAACAGAATCAAGCGTTGTGCCTGAAGTGGTTGAGAGAGCGGCGGTCGAAACTGCGACGGTTGAGCCGACACCCGCAGCCCCCACCGTATTGCTGGCCAACGAGCAAGGTGTGCAGGTTATCCAGCCAAGCGAACGCAGTCCTGAAGCGATGAGCAATGTGGTGATCGACGCCATCAGCTATGATGTTTTGGGCGAAGTGCAAGTGTCGGGCCGCGGGGCGGCACAGGGGGCGCAATCCGGTTTTGTACGGATCTATTTGAATGACGCACCGATACAGACCACGCCAATCGGGCGGGACGGCGACTGGCACACGGCTTTGCCAAATGTTGACACCGGAATTTACGTTTTACGCATTGATCAGGTGGATGCGAGCGGGGCCGTGACCTCGCGCACTCAAACGCCGTTTAAACGCGAAACAGCCGAAGTGTTGGCCAATGCGCAGGCCGCAAACCCGACCAAACAGGTGAGCGCCATCACGGTTCAACCGGGCTCGACCCTTTGGGCGATCGCGCGCGACACTTATGGCGATGGTACGCTTTACGTTAGGGTTTTTGAGGCCAACAGCGACAGTATTCGCAACCCCGATCTGATCTATCCCGGACAGGTGTTTCAAGTGCCCGAATAGGGCGCCTATCTGTTACACTAAAAATTTTTGAGCCAGCGGCGCGGATATTTAGGCAAAAAAGAAACGGGCGCTGGTAATTGGGGCTAAGCGCGCATACATTCTGCCATTCACCAATATGAAAGATGCGCATGGTTAGCCATATCACCAAAGCTGAGTTTACCGAAGAAGAACGCCGCCAAAGTCGCCAAACCATCCGCAAGGTGGTGCCCTACATGTGGCCCAAAGGCCAAGGCTGGGTTAAGCGGCGCGTCGTGGTGGCGATGTTACTGCTGGTGTTTGCCAAGGTGATTTCGGTGCTGACACCGTTCTTCTACAAGGCCGCCGTGGACGCGTTGACGGGTGACGGGGCAGTCAGCCCGGCCTGGATGCTGGGGGCGGGGGCGATTGGGCTGACGCTGGCCTACGGCATGGCCAAACTGATGACGGTGGGTTTTTCGCAATTGCGCGATGTGGTGTTTGCAAAGGTTGCGCAGCGGGCTTTGCGATCCTTGGCGTTGGAAACCTTTCAGCACATGCACCAGCTCTCGATGCGGTATCACATCACCCGCAAAACCGGCGGTCTAAGCCGAATTATCGAACGTGGCGTTAAAGGCGTTGAGTTTTTGCTGCGGTTCATGTTGTTCAGCATGGGGCCGTTGGTGTTGGAGCTGTTGATGGTCGCGGGAGTGCTCTATTTCGTGTTCGATGTTTGGTATCTGGCCGTGGTTGTGGCCACGATCTGGGCCTATGTCTGGTTCACCTTCAAGATCACTGAATGGCGGGTGAAAATCCGTAAACAGATGAATGACGAAGACACGGACGCCAATCAAAAGGCCATCGACAGCCTTTTGAATTTTGAAACCGTAAAGTATTTCGGGGCCGAAGCCCGCGAAGCGCAACGCTATGATGCGTCGATGGCGGGCTATGAAGCCGCAGCGCTGAAAACGTCGTATTCCTTGGCATTTTTGAACTTCGGCCAATCTGTGTTCATCACTGCCGGATTGGTTGGCGTGATGGTGATGGCGGCGATGGGGGTGCAAAGTGGTGCGTTGACTGTCGGCGATTTCGTTATGGTCAACGCCTATATGATCCAGATTACCATGCCGCTGAATTTCCTTGGCACTGTGTATCGCGAAATCCGTCAATCGCTGGTGGATATGGGCGAGATGTTCAACCTGTTGGAGCAACCCGCCGAGGTGACTGACAAGCCGGATGCAAAGGCTTTGCAGGTCTCGGGCGGCGCGTTGGTTCTGGATGATGTGCATTTCGGCTATGAGCCCGAGCGCCCCATTTTGAAAGGCGTGAGCCTGGACGTTGGCGCGGGTGAAACCGTGGCGATCGTTGGCCCTTCGGGCAGTGG
>DEIK01000050.1:0-7111 GCA_002352425.1 Rhodobacteraceae bacterium UBA2776 | reverse complement strand
GGGCAAGACCTGCGTGACATTACGCAAACCAGCCTGCACGCCCAGATCGGGGTGGTGCCGCAAGATACGGTGCTGTTCAACGACACGATCTATTACAACATCGCCTATGGGCGGCCAGAGGCGTCCCGCAGTGAGGTTGAGGCGGCGGCCAAAGCGGCCAAAATCCACGATTTTGTCCTACAATTACCTGACGCCTATGACACCACAGTCGGCGAGCGCGGGCTAAAGCTGTCCGGTGGTGAAAAACAGCGCGTTGGCATTGCACGGACCCTGCTGAAGAACCCGCCGGTGTTGTTGCTGGACGAGGCCACATCGGCACTCGACACCCAGACCGAGCGCGACATTCAGGACAGCCTGCGCGAGATGGGGCAGGGGCGCACAGTGATCACCATCGCCCACCGCCTATCCACGATTGTCGACGCGGACCAGATTGTGGTGCTGGAGGACGGTTTGATCGTTGAGCAGGGCAGCCACGAGGAATTGCTGGCCAACGCTGGGCGCTACTACAACATGTGGAACCGCCAGCAAGCAGACGAGGAAACGGCCGCCGTCGCCTAAGGGAGCGACTAAGGGCCGACTATTCGGCGGCCTTTAGGGGGGTGGTTTTCCCCTTGGGCTTTGCTTTGGTTTTCGGCTTTGGTGCCGCTTTGGCCTTGGGTTGCGCGGTCGCTTGCGCTTTGGGCTTTTTCGTTGCCGGTTTTTGGCGTGGCTTTTTCACGGCGGCGGGTTTTGATGCAGGTTTGGTCTCGCCTGCTTTGCCCAGCACCAGTTCCAGATCAGCCAGATTGACGCCGTCATCTTGCTCGGCTTCTACATCGTCCTCGTGCAGATCGGGCAGGGCGGGGGCGTCAATCAGATCAGTGCCCCAAATCAGTTCCGGAGACTGTAATTTGCGGCTGGCCCGGTTTAGCGCGATGTCGCGGGCCTCGATGCTGTTACGACCCATAGACAGGGCCTGTAGCCCTTTGAACGAGCGGTAAGCCCCTGCCGAAATCCAGACTCGCAGGGCCAACATGGATGGCGTGAACACCAACGTCAGAACAGTGGCAATGCCAAGCCCGAACACAATCGCGGTGGCCAGTTGTTTCCACCAAAGTGCTGTGGGGCTGTTGATGGTGAACCCGCCAGCAAAGAAATCCAGCGACAGGCCAAACATCATCGGTGCAAGCCCCGCCATAGTGGTGACGGTGGTCAGCATCACGGGGCGCAAACGGTCCTGCGCAGTGCGGGCAATCGCCTCAAGCCGCGGCATGAATGTGGAATATTCCTGATAGGTATCAATGAGAACAATATTGTTGTTCACCACTATCCCCGCCAGCGCCACAACGCCTGTGCCGGTCATAATCATCGAAAATGCTTGATCCATCACCAACATGCCGATCAGCACGCCTGTGGTGGACAAAACCACCGCCAACAGCACCAATACGGAATTGTAAAAACTGTTGAACTGGGCCAGCAGGATGATGAACATCAACCCAAGCGCCCCCAAGAACGCCTTACCCAAGAAGGCGCCGGTTTCGGCCTCTTCGTCTTGGTCGCCGGCCCATTCCCAATTGACTCCAACGGGCAGTGGTTTTTCGGTATCCATCCATTTGGTCAACCGCGTGATGTGCTCATTGGCCGTGAACGCGGTGAAGGCATGCTTGCGGTCTTTATCATCAACAAGGCTTTGCAATGAAGATTGCGTTTGGCCTTGGCTCAAGCTCGCCACCTTATAATGTGTTTGGCTAGGATCCATAAACAGACTGAAAGGAAAGCTTGGTTCGTTTGTAATGACCAAATCGCTGAGGGTACCGTTTTCTATGTCAGCCTCAGACAGGTCAATCACCGTTGCCATCGGGGTTATGACATCATCGGCGCCCTCAACTTCGCTTTTCTCGATGAGATCGAGCAAAAGTAAATCGTCCTTTTCTAGGGCGGCCTTCACGTCGAAATAGCGGCGTTGATCGACACGGTCGACTTGGGCCAGTTTGGCAACGGGCTTGCGGGTGATGAAGTTGGAGAGCGGCACGAGCCCGTCTGTGGTGCGTACGCGCAGGCTGTCGAGGGTCGAAAGCACGCGGTCGGATTCGGGCAGGCGGACGCGGATTTCGATCTCGTCATCCGAGGAATCGACCCGCATTGTATCGAGCAAAATGCCGCGGGTGACCAATTGCACCATGCCACCAACAGTGCGCACGTCAGCGCCATAACGGCCAGCCTTTTCGACGTCCACGTCGATTTGCCAATCAATGCCGGGCAACGGCAGAGTGTCTTCGACATCGGTCAGGCCATAGGTTTCATCAAATCTGGCGTGGACGATATTGGTGGCTTGTTGCAGGGCTTCCCAATCATTGCCTTTTAGGCGCATGTGCACGGGTTTGGCCGAGGCCGGACCCCGTGACAAGTTTAGCACTTCGGTGCGCACACCTGGGACCTTGGCCAACGCCGTTTTCAGGCGTTCCAGCACCAGATCACCGTCCAATTCGGCGATGGTTGAGCGATCCTCCCAAGGGATCAATTGGATCTGTACCCGCCCGATGGTGTCGCGGGGTGAACCGGCGCCACCGTCATTTTGTTTCAGTCCGCCAGCCCCTGCAAAGGCAAAAGCGCTTTGAACGCCTTTGGTCGCAAGGATGACTTGTTCGACCTCGGCCACAGCCGCGTTCTTTTCGACCAAGGACAGGTTACCGCGCTGACGCACAAACACGATGGCCTGTTCGGGTTCGGATTCCACGAAAAACTCGGTGCCGTTGTTGTTGGCGGCAAAGATTGTGAACACGGTCACAACAAAACCAATGACCAAAGCAATGGACACCAGCGGCATGACCGGATTGCCGGTGACCAAGCGGATGAACCAGCCAAAGGGTGAGCGGCTGTAACCGGATTTAACGCGCTTTGCTTTGCGCTCGATTTTGGCGGCGGACATGGTGATCGAGGCCAAAATTGTGGCAATCAGGAAGGGGGCGGATTGCAACACGAAGACAATTATCACCATCACAATGCCAGTATTATTGGCTTTGACCTTTGCAATCACGCTGCCAAGTGGTGGGATATAATCAGGGTTCACCCCCTGCATCGCGCCGACAAACACCATGAATAAACTGAAAGCGGCCAAGGCTGCGCGCAGCAACCACGGCAGGGGTCTTAGGATATCAGCGGCCTGTGCAAAGCTGCGCGACATACGGCCGGAAACCCCGCCCATCACGGGCAGATAAACCAGCGCCACCACAAGCGAGGCCGAAAGGACAAAGATTAAGGTGATTGGCAACATGCCCATGAATTGACCGGCCACACCGGGCCAAAACAGCATCGGCAGAAAGGCGCAAAGCGTGGTCGCGGTTGAGGACACGATGGGCCAGAACATGCGTTTGGCGGCCTCGACATAGGCGTGCATCGGGCCGACGCCTTCGCGAATGCGCCGATCGGCGTATTCGACCACCACGATCGCGCCGTCCACCAACATGCCCACGGCCAAGATCAGGCCGAACATCACGATGTTAGAAACCGTCACGCCCATCAGGGCCAGCAGAACAAAGCACAACAGGAACGAGGTTGGGATGGCAAAGCCGACCAGCAAGGCACTGCGCGTGCCCAAGGACGCCAACACAACGATCATCACCAACGCGATGGCTGTCAGAACCGAGCCCTCAAGCTGGCGCACCATGCTGCCCACATTGCGGGACTGATCATTGCTGGTGCCAACTGTGATGGCGGTTTGCAACTCCTCCGGCCACAGGGCGGTTTCGCGGGCCACCACTTCGCGCACCATATTAGAGGTGTCGATGATGTTATAGCCCTTGCGTTTGCTGACCTGCAACGCCACGGTGTTGTCGCCGTTAAAGCGGGCAATGCCTGTGCGGTCCTCAAAAGTCAGGCGGATTTCAGCCAGATCGCCAAGAGTCACGATGCGATCCCCGTTGGTTTTGACGGGCAGGGAATAGATGTCCTGCACCTCGTCAAAGGACGACGGGATTTTGACCGAGAAGGCACCGGTTTCGGTTTCGATCTCGCCCGCCGCGATCAACTGGTTGTTGTTGACCACGACGTTGATCAGATCCAGCGCCGTGACGTTGTAGGCCTCAAGCCGCAAGGGGTCGATCACCACCTCGACCATCTCGTCGCGATGGCCCGTTAGGGCGGCCTCAAGGACGGGTTCCAACTCCTCCAGACGGTCTTGCAAGTCTTTGGCAACGCGCAACAATGTGCGTTCGGGCAGATCGCCCGTCAGGTTGACAATGATGATCGGGAATTCCGAGAAATTGAACTCGGAGATGGTGTATTTGTCAGCGCCGGTTGGGAAATTGGCCTCAACGGTGCTCATTTTATCGCGCACATCGGCGATGATTTGGCCTTTATCCCAGCCGAAATCAAATTCGAGGATCAATACCGCATAGTTTTCGGCAGCTGTGGCGGACATGGTTTTCAGCCCGTCCAAATCGGACAGCTCGGTTTCCATCGGTTTGACCAATAGTTTTTCCGCATCCGCCGCCGAAATGCCGGGGAAGGGGACCGAGACGATGACCATCGGGATTTCGATGTCCGGTTCGCCCTCTTTGGGCAGAATCGAATAGGCCATGCCACCTGCGATCAGCGACAAAATAATGAACGCCAGCACCATGCGGGCGCGGTCGGCAGCCCAATCGACGATACCGGTCATTGGGTCACCTTGCGGTAAGTGGCCTCGACCTTGACACCTCTGACGACATATTCATGCCCTGCAATGATCACATCTAGAATCGCAGGCAGTCCTGCGACCCAGACACCTTCGGTGGTGTCGCGCAATATGCTGACGGGGGCAAATCCGACGATGCTGTCTTTGCCGACAAACCGCACACCTAAATCACCCTCGTTGTTCAAGGTCAGTGAGGATTGCGGCAGCAAATGTGCTTCGGTTCCATCCGAAGCAACAATGATTTCAACGGTTTGTCCATCGCGGATTGCCAGACCCGTGTTGGGCACTTCGACTTCAACGCGGAAGGTGCGGGTCAGCGGGTCTGCTGAACGGGACAGGAAGGTGACGCGTCCGACAACCTCGCGGCCTGTGGCCAGACGTGCGCCGGCCATCGCGCCTACGTTAACATTGTCGACTTCGGTTTCCGGTGCAAAACCAACCAGCTTGATCGGGTCCAACTGGATGATCGTGGCGCAATGCGCCCCGGGTTGTAGCAAGGCGCCCAATTCGGCGGTGTCGGTTTCCAGCAAGCCCTCAAAGGGGGCGGTGATGGTCAGGTTTTCGATGTCTTTTTCAATGGCGGCGACGCTGGCCTTGGCGGCTTGGCCACCGGCTTTGGCTGAAATGACGCTGGCTTTGGCGCTTTCGACACCGGCCAATGCGGCCTGGAGCGCTGCCTCGGCCGAGGCAGCGCGGGTTTGCGACGCGAAACCGTTTTGTTTCAGGCGGCGGGCGGCGTTTTCATTGATTTCGGCTTCGGTCAACGAAGCATTGGCGCCTGCAGTGCGAGCGTTGGCTTCGGGCAGGCGGGCGTCAGCCTCGATTTGGCGGGCCTTCGCTTCGGCCAGGGTAGATTCGCGCGTGCCGGGATCCAATTGACACAGGATTTGCCCCGCCTCGATATAGGCCCCCTTGCGCAGCGGCGTTGAAACCACTTTTCCTGAAGTCTCGGCCATCACAATAACTTGACGCGCAGCTTCGGTGCGGCCTCGCAGCAAAACGGCTGAATCAATGGTTTTGGCAACAGAATTCACGGCCACAACCGAAACAATATGCCTTGGGTCTTTGGCTGGTGTGACGGCGGTTTCTGCATTCAACCCTTTGGGTTGATGGGTTTGCGTTACAGGCGTCTCGGGCGCGGTGCGGGCAAAACCCAACAGGCGGTCGCGTTCAAATACTATAAGGTACAGAAATGCCGACACAATAATTGCGATCATTACAGGGAGCAGTTTCATTCAGGCCTCGTTTAATTGGACTGCGCTAAATAAATTGAGGGCGCGATATTCTACACTATGCAGTTCAGTTTGCAGATGGGCAAGTTGGGATGCAAGACTGCTTTGGAATGCATTGCAACCCCTTGGCAAACTCTGCTGTGATGGGTAGAACATCGTAACAAATAGGCAAGTCTATCCGCACTTTCAACCGGTGCGATGGCGTTAGAGGAATGTATCGTGAGCGAGACAGACAGTTTTATCGAAGAAGTCAGCGAAGAAGTCCGTCGCGACAAGTTGTTTGTGTTGATGCGCAAATATGGCTGGATCGGCATTGTGGCGGTTTTACTGCTGGTCGGTGGTGCGGCCTTTAACGAATGGCGCAAAGCCAGCAATATGGCGCGCGCCCAGCAATTGGGTGACAGCCTGATGCTCGCTTTGGAGCAAGACGACACGGCTGCTCGCAGTGCGGCTTTGGCCAAAGTTGATGTCGCGGGCACACAATCGCAGGCACTGGTCACAATGTTGCTGGCCAATGCACAAATAGAGTCAGGGGATAACAATGCTGCCCTAACCGCGCTGACGACATTGGCGAATGACGCAAGCCAGCCCAAAGCCTATCGCGATTTGGCAACGCTGAAATTGGTGTTGCTGGCAGGCAAAGACATGGCCCGTGACGAACGGCGCGCCAAATTGGATGGCTTGGCCGTTGGTGGTGGCGCGTTTCGCCTGTTGGCCGAAGAACAACTGGCCATGCTGGACATTGACGAGGGCAACACAGAAGCCGCAATTTCACGGCTGCAGGACATAAAGAACGATGTTGACGTGACACCGGGCTTGCAAGGGCGGGCGTCTCAGTTGATTGTGGTACTGGGTGGAGACGTTGACGCTTCGTGATTTCGGGGCATTAAGGGGCAAGCGTGACAAATTATGAACGCCAGAACGAGCAAAATAAGCGACAAAAAGGTGCAAAAGCCATGAAGTTGACCCATGTGATTGTCGGAGTGGCCTTGGCTGGTCTGCTTGTTGGCTGTACCAAAGAGCTGACCCTGCCAGGCGAACGTCTGGATTTACGTACCCCATTGTTGCAGGGCGCCACGGATGACGCCGCCGCACCAGTTGTGGAGGGTGTTGTAAACCGCGCCGTGCCGATTTCATTGCCCGCTATGGTCAATCATGCGGCGTGGACCCATCGCAACGGATCGCCTGAACACCGGATTGTGCATCCGTCGTTGTCAAAAAACCT
>DEIK01000044.1 GCA_002352425.1 Rhodobacteraceae bacterium UBA2776 | reverse complement strand
ACGCTTTAACGTCGAAGATTTGCGTTATGAAAAGGTCATTATCATGACCGATGCGGATGTCGACGGCGCCCATATCGCGGCGCTGTTGATGACGTTCTTCTTCACCCAAATGCGCCCGATGATCGACGCAGGCCACCTGTATCTGGCCTGCCCGCCGCTGTTTCGCCTGACCCAAGGGGCCAAGCGGGTTTATTGCATCGACGAGGCCGAGAAAAACGAGTGGCTGGACAAAGGCATCGGCGGTAAGGGCAAGATTGATGTCTCGCGCTTCAAGGGCTTGGGGGAAATGGACGCTAAGGATTTGAAAGACACGACGATGAATCCAGAAACCCGCACCTTGATCCGTGTCACGATTGACGAGGATATGCCGGGGGATACGGCGGATTTGGTGGAACGGTTGATGGGCAAAAAGCCCGAAATGCGGTTTCAGTATATTCAAGAAAATGCGCAGTTTGTTGAAGAGTTGGATGTCTAGTCTTTCACTGAAATGATGGGTGAGTGTTCGATATGTTCCTAACCGGCATCCCCGTTGCGATCCTTGTTGGCACACTCACAGGTCTGATCTGCCGTACCGTCGGGATGGACGCCCGTAGCGCCAAGCCGAAAATCCTGATGGCGGCGTTGTTTGGTCTAATCGCGGGCGGGATCATCCCCAGCTTACTGCCCTATTTACTACAACCCTAGCGCTGCAACCCTTCCAGATAATCCGCCACGGCCAGCACGGCGGCCTTGGTCACGATCGGGTCGCCGTCGGCTGTGTCGATCACCGCCGAGGCCCCTCTGAGCATGCCGCCAAACACCGGCATCGGATCACCATGGCCGCGCAATTGGACCCGTCCGTCAATTTTGCGCACCACGTCCACCAATGGAAAGTTCCCGCCGTAACGCCGCGACAGGACCGTTAAATCCGGCACCTCCACGCTGATCATCGACGCAAGTGGCCCGTCCCCCATGGCCGCTTCACCATGGCATCCGGCACAGTTTTCGGCGTAGTTCTCAGCGCCTGTCGACTCTTGCGCTATAGCAGCCGTGGCGGGGATCAGCGCCGCCAAGGAAAATGCCAATAGGTGTCGCATACTTTAGGTCTCCAACCTGTTGCACGGTATCAGTCTAGCAGTGTGGCGCGTTTTTGAAAATGATCCAAAGCAAATGGTGCAGTGGACAATTCACGCAGCAGCTTTTTGAGGATAGCGCGTCGAAAATCCTGGAAATCAACCGCGCGTTCAACGAAACTGCCCGCACCGGTGATCAGATTGGCCTCATACCACAGGTGCAGCCCTGCAATATCGGTTTCAATCGCCAGCCCGTTCACAGTGATCCCGCGGGACTGCGCCACTGCGCGGGCCTTTGGCAATTGGACCGCGCCCTGCACCCAAGGTTTGGATTCCGGCCCATCCCCCGAGACATCAATCACGCGGCGGCCGGCAGGCACGGTGTTCTCTTCTAACATGTTGATTGCGAACAGCAAACCGTCACCAATATTGGTACCGCCGCCGCCGATCGCCGGCACACCGGGGGCGGTGATGTTGAATTGTTCGATGTCTTGCGCGAATGCCTCAAATGACGCTGCATTGTGCAGTTCATGCCACGCGGTCGGGTATTTTGGATAGGCAGCATCGGACCAGATCAACACTGCCGCCAAGATACGCCCACGTGGGCCCTGTTGCACGGCGGCCTGCACGGACGGGTCACGAAATGCTGCCGCCAAACCGTTGATTTGCAGGTGAAACTCGCTTGGATCCACGCTACCTGAAGCATCCACCGAGAGTATGATTTTCACGTCAACCGGAGCAGATTGGGCGACACAAATGTTGACGGAAAGGAACCAGAGTGCTGCGAGGAGAACCCTCACACCAACACGCCGTTCTCCAGCCGTAAAACGCGGTCCATTTTGGCGGCCAATTCCATGTTGTGGGTGGCGATCAAGGCCGACAATCCGGTGTCGCGGGCCAATGCCATCAAGGCTCCGAACACTTGGTCCGAAGTGGCGGGATCAAGATTGCCTGTGGGCTCATCCGCAAGCAGGACCTTGGGTTGATTGGCCAAGGCACGGCAAAACGCCACGCGCTGTTGTTCGCCACCAGACAGGGCAGCGGGACGGTGGTTGGCGCGGTCAGCAACGCCAACAGTGTTCAACAATTCGAGGGCGCGTTTTTCGGCGGCCCCTTGCGCCACGCCGTTGGCGAGTTGGGGCAGAACGATGTTTTCCAGCGCCGAAAACTCTGGCAACAGGTGGTGGAATTGATAGATGAACCCGACCCCGCCGCGGCGTACGTTGGTGCGTTTGCGGTCCGAGCGTCCAGTCATATCCACCCCGTCAATCTGTACCGTTCCGGCATCCGGTGTGTCCAGTAATCCGGCGATGTGCAGCAGTGTCGATTTACCTGCGCCTGACGGGGCGACCAGCGCCACAACTTCGCCCGCGGCAAGGCACAGGTCAGCCCCGCGCAAAACTGTAATTTCGTTGGGTTTACCGTGGTTATAGGCCTTGGTAATACCGCTGAGTTCCAACATGTTTTTACTCATAACGCAGCGCCTCGACAGGGTTCATGCGCGCCGCACGGCGGGCTGGAAAGATGGTGACGATGAAAGACAGGCCCAGCGACAGGATAATCGCTGACAACACATCGTTCAGTTGCAGTTTGGCGGGCAGCTTGTAGATGCCACGCACAGAGGCGTCCCAAACTTCGCCCCCTGATGCACCTGAAACGAAGGCCAAGATCGAGTCAAAATACAGGGCGAACAGGCAGCCAACAATGACGCCTAGTATTGTGCCGATCAGCCCCGTCAACGCACCACATATAAAGAAAACGCGCAAAACCGACCCTTCGGACAGGCCCATCGTGCGCAGGATACCAATGTCGCGGCCCTTGTTTTTCACCAACATCACAAGGCCCGAAATGATGTTCATCGAGGCAATCAACACCAGCACCGTCATCAGCACGAACATCACGTTGTCCTCAACCGTCAAAGCCTGCAGGAACGAGCCAGAGGCATCGCGCCATGTCCAAAGCACTGTTCGGTCGCCCCCCGCCTTTAGCAGCTTCAACTTCATGTCGTCGATTTTTTCAGGCTCGCTGATCATGACCTCGAGCTCATCCACCACACCCTCGCGGTTGAAAAAGCTCTGCGCCTCAAGGAACGGCATGTAGATACGGATGTTGTCGATGTCATAACGTCCGACCGAAAAAATGTAGGTGACGTCATACACATTCACCCGTGGACTGACACCAAAGGCCGTTTTGGTGCCATTGGGCGAGATCAGCTTGATCTTGTCCCCAATGCCAAGGCCCAGTGAATTGGCAATACCTTGGCCAATCGCCACCCCGTTTTCAAAATCGTCAAGATCGCCTAACGCCTTGTCAGCCGAAGCAATACGGGGAATGGTTTTCAGATCTGCCAGCGAAATGCCAAACACCAGTGCGCCAGTGTTGGCATTGCGGTTGTTGGCCATAACTTGACCTTTGATCAGCGGCGCGACGCGGGTAACGCCGGGGATGGCGCGGATCGCTTCGGCCCGCACGGCGTAGTCGTCCATCACCCGTGTTGTAAGGCCCGCATCATTCACTGTGACGGAATTATAAACCGTCACATGGGCGTTGGCGCCCAGAATGGTGTCGACAAATTCGGCGCGAAACCCGGCCCGTACCGCCAGCGTGATGATCAGGGCCGCCACGGCCAGAGTGATGCCGATCAGCGATATCCACGTCATAACGCTGACCCCACCCTCGGCGCGTTTCGCACGAAGGTAGCGCCACGCAATCATCCATTCAAAGCGCGCAAAAGGGGCTGTCTGGCCTGCCACTGTTCTGATCCTCATTCTTATTGTTTTGCCGGATTTTGACGCCATCCGCTGGTCGGGTCAAGCATGCGATATCAACCAATACGCCAGATGCCAAATCCTGATCTTTGCCCCCACGACCAATGGCTAAAAATCATCTAAAAACATCAATAAAAGCGGGAAAACGCCGATGAAAGTCAAAAAGCGCGGATAAGCGCCAAATCCCTATGACTTGGTATTTTCACACCGCTGCCTTAATGACTCCATATTTCAAAACTAGTACTGCTTCATCAATTGTCAGGCAGCACCACTGCAGGGCGCTCATTTTTTAGGAGTAACACGATGACACGGTTCAACACGAAAACACTTACACTTCTTTCTGCACTGGCTTTGTCTGCGGGTTTCACACATGCGGTGAACGCTGATCAACAAAACAACTCAAATCTTCGCATTAGCACGACCTCTACCAACAATGGCAAAGTCAGCAATGGCGGCCAATGGCAGACCCTGTCCAACGGCTGTTCCTACTCGCGTGCTCAGGCCCCGGGCTATGCGCCAACGTGGCACCTGATTGTGAACCCACAAACCGTCGGCCTACCAAAGGCGCCACGTAAATGTAAGCCTATGCTACAAGGCTAGGTCACCAGGTTGGGTTGCAAAGCTATTTGCCCCTAAATCAACTGATATCGAATTCATTAAGGCGCGCGTTTTCTCAACGCGCGCTTTATTCGTCTGTGGACTAACCTGCAGCGCGGTAAAGCCTTTAAAATGTGCGAAATGTGACTATATCGGGTGTAACACATAATCACCGGAGCATATGCCCATGAGCAATGACCCCTACGCGGCCCTCGGTCTCAAGAAATCAGCCACCGACGCCGAGATCAAAAAAGCCTATCGCAAGATTGCTCGCGATAGCCATCCGGACCTTAATCCGGGGGACAGCAAGGCCGAAGCCAAATTCAAAGCTGCCTCAAACGCCTATGATTTCCTGAAAGATCCCGACCAGCGCCGCCGGTATGACGCGGGTGAAATTGATGCTGCGGGGGCTGAAAAGCAACCCGAGCGTAAATTCTACCGCGATTATGCCGGGCAGCCCGGGCATGGGTCGCAATCCTCGCATGGGTATCAGGATTTTGGCGATATGTCGGATGTGTTTGCCGATATTTTGCGCCAACGACAGGCCCATGCAGCACATGGTGGGTTTGATGCGCGCGGAACCGATGCGCGCTTTTCTCTTGAGGTCAGCTTCATGGAGGCTGTTCAGGGTGGCAAGAAACGCATCACCCTGCCCTCTGGCGACAATCTTGAGGTTAAGATTCCTGTCGGCACTGCAGATGGCCAGACCATTCGGCTGCGGGGCAAAGGGGCTGCGGGGCGCGGCAAGGGCGCGCGGGGCGACGCCTATGTCACCATCACCGTGTTGCCCCACAAGGTTTTTGTGCGCGAGGGGGACGACATTTACGTCACCCTGCCTATCACCGTGGACGAAGCCGTGTTGGGCGGTAAAATCGCGACGCCAACCATTGGCGGCTCCGTCAATCTGACCATTCCCAAGGGGGCCAGCAGTGGCCAGACTTTGCGTCTAAAGGGGCGTGGCGTGAAACCGAGCGGCAAGCCTGCGGGCGATCAACGGGTCGAGTTACGCATCGTCATGCCGCCAGACGTGGATGCAGACTTGTCCGCGTTCATGGAGGATTGGCGCAAGACCCACGGATATGATCCACGCGAAGGGATGTCGAAATGAGCCGTTTTTATTCCGAGCAAGAAACCATCACCACCGTCACCCGCCTGACCCGCGCGCGATTGACCACCTATGTGAAACAGGAATTCCTGTTCCCGACCCAATCCGAGGCCGGACCGGTCTTCAGCCTCGCTGATTTGGCGCGGATCGAGCTGATTTGCGATCTGACAGAGCAGTTCGACCTGAAGGAAGATGCTTTGGGCGTGGTGCTGTCGCTGATTGATCAGCTGCACGGGGTGCGCGGCGAGTTGCATCGCGTGATGGAAGCCATTGAGGCCCAGCCGCAAGACGTTCAGGTCCGTGTTTTGGCGGCATTGAGCGAGGATTAGGGCGGCTTTCACCGCCCTGTCCCTTATAGAGCGGCGTAGATTGCGACCACTTTGGCGGCGGCCTCTTCTGGCGGCATTTCAACGCTTTCGCCGGTTTTGCGGCTGGTCAATTCGACCACACCGTTTTTCAATCCGCGTGGCCCAACCGTAATGCGCCATGGCAGACCGATCAGGTCCATCGAGGCGAATTTGCCGCCTGCGCGCTCGTTGCGATCATCGTAAAGTGGCTCAAGACCCGCAGCCGTCAGCGCAGCATAAAGCCCCTCGCAGGCTGCGTCGGCCTCATCGTCGCCCTGTTTCAGGTTGATGATGCCGCAATGGAATGGTGTCACGCCTTCGGGCCAAATGATGCCTTTGTCGTCATGGCTGGCCTCGATGATGGCACCCAATAGACGCGAGACGCCAATGCCGTGGCTGCCCATGTGGACGGGTACCCGATCACCGCTGTCTGTGACCACATTGGCCCCCATTGCTTCAGAATATTTGGTGCCAAAATAGAAAATCTGCCCAACCTCGATACCGCGCGAGGTTTTACGGCGCTCTTCTGGGACTTCGTTAAACAGCGCCTCGTCGTGGGTTTCATCGGTGCGTGCGTAGGGCGTCGTCCAATCTTTGGCGATGCCTGCGCATTCTTCGACATTGTCGAAATCCACGTCGCGATCACCAAATTTCATATCCAAAATAGCACTGTCGTAGAACACCTCGGATTCGCCGGTGTCGGCCAGAACCAAGAATTCATGGGTGTCGTCGCCGCCCATTGCGCCGGAATCGGCCCGCATAGGAATGGCTTGCAGCCCCATGCGCTCGTAGGTGCGCAGATAGCTGACCATGTGGCGGTTATAGGAATGAATGGCCGCGTCATAATCAATGTCGAAGTTGTAGCCATCCTTCATCAAAAATTCGCGGCCCCGCATGATGCCGAACCGTGGCCGGACCTCGTCGCGGAATTTCCACTGGATTTGATAGAGCGTCAGCGGCAGGTCTTTGTAGCTGTTGACGTGGCTGCGGAAAATGTCGGTAACCTGTTCCTCATTGGTGGGGCCGTATAGCATGTCGCGCCCGTGCCGATCCGAAATTCGCAGCATCTCGGCACCAAAATCATCGAAGCGTCCGCTCTCGCGCCACAAATCGGCTGACTGAACAGTCGGCATCAGGATCGGGATGTGCCCAGCGCGGGCCTGTTCCTCGTTCACGATCCGCTCGATGTTGCGCAGAACTTTCAGGCCCAGCGGCAGCCATGAATAAATGCCTGCGCTGGCCTGTTTGATCATCCCGGCCCGCAACATATAGCGATGCGAGACAATTTTCGCCTCAGCTGGGTTTTCTTTTAGAACGGGCAGGAAATATCGGCTTAGACGCATCTGGAGGAACCTTTTTCGATAAACATATGTCTGTTGCTGCTCCGTTTAGGCGATCTGGCAGGGTCAGACAAGAACCCATGCGGCCTGCCCCCTTGCAACGCGCCCACGCATAGGTCAAAAAGTGATAAGGAAAACAGGAGCAATCATGGCCCTACCGGTTCAACAGCAGTCCAAATACTGGGGCATCATTGCAGCCATTCTGTTGGTGATGCTGTGGTTTTTAGGCGATGTGATCTTGCCCTTCGTGTTGGGCGGGGCGATTGCCTACTTTCTGGATCCGGTCGCAGACCGCCTGGAGAGCATGGGGTTATCGCGGGTGTTGGCCACGGTGGTGATCACGATTTTCGCGGTGGTTTTGTTTGTTTTGATCGCATTGTTGATCGTTCCAACCCTGGTTGAGCAAACCATTTCGCTGGTAAATTCGGCGCCTGAAATCTTTACCAAACTGTATAATTTCCTGACCGAACGCTTTCCAACTTTGATGGATGAAAACTCCAACCTGCGTCAAACGCTTGACAGTTTGGGGCAAGCCATACAATCCAAAGGTGGGGAGTTGGTGAATACTGTTTTGTCCTCTGCCATGAGCCTTCTCAACATCGTTCTTTTGATGGTGATCGTGCCGGTGGTGGCCTTTTACATGTTGCTAGACTGGGACAAGATGGTCGCCAAGATCGACGGCTATCTGCCGCTGGATCATGCGCCGATTGTCCGCCAGTTGGCCCGCGAAGTCGATCGCACACTCTCCTCATTCATCCGTGGCCAAGGCACCGTTTGTTTAACGATGGGGGTTTTTTATGCCATTGGCCTGATGTTGGTTGGCCTGCAATTTGGCTTGCTGGTTGGGGCGTTTGCCGGATTAATCACCTTCATTCCCTATATCGGTGCGTTGATCGGCGGCGCATTGGCCATCGGGCTGGGCCTGTTCCAGTTCTGGGGTGATTGGGTGTCACTGGGTTTGGTTGCCGGTGTTTTTGCATTGGGTCAGGCGCTGGAAGGCAATGTGATCACTCCGAAACTGGTTGGAAATTCTGTGGGTTTGCATCCAGTGTGGTTGATGTTTTCCTTGTCGGTGTTTGGCACATTGTTCGGCTTTGTCGGCATGTTGGTTGCTGTACCTGTGGCGGCCATTATTGGCGTGTTAATTCGCTTTGGTATTGGCCAATATCAAGGCGGGCGGTTGTATCAAGGCCTTTCTGGCAAATCAGTTGGAACGGACACGACTGACGTGACCGACACGCCTAAAGAAGACTGAGCATGGCCGAACAAATGACCTTTGATCTGCCCGTAAAAACGGCACTTGGGCGGGATGATTTTTTTATCTCCCCGGCCAATGCGCTGGCCGTCAAAATGCTTGAGGATTGGCCAAAATGGCCGGATGCAAAATTGGCGCTGATCGGGCCTATTGGATCAGGGAAAACCCATCTGACACAGGTCTGGGCCTCGGAGCTAGGCGCGACAGTGGTTGCCGCACAGGATTTGGCCAAAGCCGACATTCCAACCCTTGCAAACGCCCCTATCGCCGTTGAGGACATCCGCGACATCGCCACTGCCCCCGCAGCCCAAGAGGCGTTGTTTCACCTGCATAACTTGATGCGCGAAACCGGTACGCCGCTATTGCTGACGGCCGATCTGGCACCCAACCACTGGGCGTTGAGCCTGCCCGATCTGCAAAGCCGAATGAGCGCCACAAGTGTCACCGCCCTGCCCGCCCCTGATGATGCGCTGCTGTCGGCAGTGCTGATCAAACTGTTCGCGGACCGCCAAATCGACGTGCAGCCCAAACTGATCGCCTACCTGATCAAACGCATGGATCGCTCGTTTGATACGGCAGGTTTGTTGGTCGCCGCACTGGACAAAGCCGCGCTAAGCGAGCGCCGCGCCATCAGCCATGGTATCGCCGCGCAAGTGCTGGACAATTGGGATAAAAACACGGCATAACAGCCCCAGCATCCCCACTATTTTGGCGCCCCAAATGACCCAAGCGAATTTCCTAAAAGCCCCGTTCGAACCGGCCACCGCCCTGCCCGATGAGGACCGCTCCGGCCCCAAACGGTTCTTCAACCGCGAGCTGTCCTGGCTGGCCTTTAACTGGCGCGTTTTGGAAGAGGCCGAGAACCCTCGCGTACCACTGTTGGAACGCCTGCGGTTTTTGTCGATTTCGGCCACCAACTTGGATGAGTTCTTTACCGTGCGGGTAGCAGGCCTGCAAGAATTGGCCGACGCGGGCAATACCGCGCCCTCGATCGACGGGCTTAGCCCTGCGCAACAGCTGGTTTTGATCAACGCGGATGCACGCAATCTTTTGCAAGAACAACAGCGGGTTTGGAACACATTGCACAGCGAACTGTCCGGCCAAGAGATCACCCTGTTGGTTAGCGAAAACCTGACGGACGCGGACAAGGCTTTTATCGAGACCTTCTTTTTGACCCAAGTGTTTCCGGTGCTTTCGCCACTGGCGATTGATCCGGCCCACCCTTTTCCGTTCATTCCCAATGAAGGCTTTTCACTGGCGCTGAAACTTGAACGTGTATCAGACAAGCGCCCCTTGCAAGCCCTGCTGCCGATCCCCCAACAGATCGACCGGTTTATTGCGCTGCCATCAACTGGCAAAGCGCAACGTTTCTTGCCACTTGAAGAGTTGCTGCTGCTGCATCTGGACGCGTTGTTTCCGGGCTATGCCACCAAGGGTAGCTGTGCTTTTCGCGTACTGCGCAACAGCGACCTGGAGGTCGAGGACGAGGCCGAAGACCTTGTGCGCGAGTTTGAGGTAGCGCTGAAACGGCGCCGTCGTGGTGATGTGGTGCGGTTGAAGATCTCGGCTGACGCGCCGTCTGGATTGCGCCGCTTAATCACGCAGGAATTGCACGTTGAGGACGACGAAGTTGTCGAGATCGACGGTATGTTGGGCCTGACCGACCTGTCAGAATTGGTCACCGATGCGCGCCCGGATTTGCTCTGGCCGAATTTCAGCCCACGCGTGCCTGAACGGGTGCTGGATTTTGAGGGCGACATGTTTGCGGCCATCCGTCAAAAAGACCTGCTGCTGCACCACCCCTATGAGACGTTTGACACCGTCGTGCGTTTTTTGGAACAGGCCGCGCGCGACCCAGATGTGGTGGCGATCAAACAGACGTTTTACCGAACGTCGCGCAATTCTCCCATTGTTTCCGCCCTGTGCGAAGCAGCCGAGTCTGGCAAATCCGTCACCGCATTGGTCGAGCTGAAGGCGCGTTTTGATGAAGCCGCCAACATACGTCAATCACGCCGCTTAGAGCGCGCGGGTGCCCATGTGGTTTACGGGTTTTTGAACTACAAAACCCACGCCAAAATCAGCATCGTGGTGCGCCGCGAGGGCGACAAGCTGGTGACTTACACCCATTTTGGCACCGGCAACTACCACCCTATCACGGCACGGATTTACACGGACCTGTCGCTGTTCACTTGCAACGAGGCCTTGGGCCGTGACGCGACCAAAGTGTTCAACTACTTATCCGGTTCCGCCCCGCCCGACGGGATGGAAAACCTGTCGATTGCGCCGCTAAACCTGAAATCCACCCTGATTGAAAATATTCAGCGCGAGGCTGATTTCGCCCGTGACGGCAAGCGCGCCGAAATCTGGGCCAAGATGAATTCGCTGGTGGACCCCGTAGTGATCGACGCGCTCTACGCGGCCTCTCAGGCGGGTGTGAAAATCAATCTTGTTTTACGTGGCATTTGTGGTTTGCGCCCAGGCATCAAGGGGTTATCGGAAAACATCCGCGTCAAATCTATTGTCGGGCGGTTTTTAGAGCATTCACGCATTGTGTGCTTTGGCAACGGCCACGGGTTGCCCGCCAAAAAGGCCAAGGTCTATTTCTCATCCGCTGATTGGATGGGCCGCAACCTGAACCGCCGCGTTGAAACGCTCATCGAAGCAACGAATGCCACCGTCAAGGCCCAGATTATGGGGCAAATCATGGCCGCAAACCTGGCGGATGAGGCGCAAAGCTGGGTTTTGTCCGCTGATGGCAGCTACCTGCGCCCAAAAACCGCAACCGAGGCGCAGCCTTTCAATTGCCACCGTTTCTTTATGGAAAACCCATCACTGTCGGGTCGAGGCAAGGTTGGAGCGGCCGATGTGCCCGAACTGACCCACACCAGAGATTGACGCGCGGCCCGTTGGCACAGCAAAATGGGGACAACGCATGGGGGACGACATGTTGAATGCAACATCTGAAGATTGGGGCCCCTTTGGCCGCCCGCTGTTTGATGACCCCTCATCACGGGCCTTGGCGCGGGTTGGAGTGGTTGACGTTGGTTCCAACTCGGTTCGACTGGTGGTGTTTGATGGTGCCGCACGCAGCCCTGCCTATTTTTACAACGAAAAAATCATGTGTGCTCTGGGGGCCGGTTTGCCCGAAACTGGGCGTCTAAATTCCCGGGGTCGGGCGCGGGCGTTGGCCGCGATCCGCCGGTTTCAATTGCTGGCCGAGGGCATGGGCATTCCGCCGTTAACTGCCGTGGCCACAGCGGCTGTGCGCGACGCCAGCGACGGCGCGGATTTCTGTGCCGAAGTGTTACAGGAAACCGGCCTAAAAGTTTACGTGATCGACGGCGAAGAAGAGGCCCGCCTCTCGGCGCAGGGTGTTTTGCTGGGCTGGCCCACGGCGAACGGGTTGGTTTGTGACATTGGTGGCTCTTCAATGGAGCTGGCCGAAGTCGCCGATGGGCGCGTCGGACGGCGCTTGACCTCGCCGCTTGGCCCCTTGAAGTTAAACGGGGTGACGGGGGGCAAAAAGGGGTTAAAGAAGCACATTAGCAGCGTTTTGGACGAGTTACACAGCCAAATTCCGGCCACGCCAAAGCGGTTGTTTTTAGTCGGTGGCTCATGGCGGGCCATTGCGCGTCTGGACATGCTGCGGCGTGGCTACCCACTGACCGTTTTGCACGAATACCGAATGACGCCAAAATCGGTTATGGAAACCGTTAAGTGGATCAACACCCATGATCTGGAAACACTGCGCAACAAAACAGGCACCTCACAAGCACGGATGGCGTTGGTGCCGGTGGCCTGCGAAGTGTTGAAACGTCTGGTGCGCAAATTCAAACCACGCGAAATCGCGATATCCAGTTATGGCATACGCGAAGGCATGCTCTATGAACAAATGCCGCAGAAACTACGCAACCGTGACCCCCTGATTGAAGCCTGCCGTTTTTCAGAAAGCAAGGACGCCCGTTGGCCTGGATTTGGCAAGGGGCTGTATCAATTTATCATACCATTGTTCAAATCCGCCAATGCGGACCGCAAGCGGATGATTTTAGCGGCCTGTCTGCTGCATGACGTGACTTGGCGCGCGCATCCGGATTACCGTGCCGAGGTTTGTTTTGACTACGCAACGCGGGCCAATCTTGGGGGATTGCGTCATCGCGAACGGGTGTTTTTGGGGCTGGCCCTGTTGCACCGTTATAAAAACAGCCGCCAAGGCACCCGGCTTGAACCGATGGTGGACCTCTTGTCCGAAAAGGACGCGATGGACGCAGAGGTTCTTGGCAAAGCCATGCGGTTTGGCGCGATGCTGTCGGTGGATTCGCTTGCCGATATTGCTGAATTGCGGTTGTTTCCGAAGAAGAAGCAGTTGGAATTACGGCTGAACGAAAAGGGACGCGGTTTGCTCGGCGAAGTTGCCGAGGCGCGTTTCAATTCCCTTGCGCGCAGTTTGGAGGCGCAAACCAAGGTGTTAAAACTGAAGGGGTGATTTGTCGTATTAGCACCGTGCCAAAATCTTTCAAAGATTTTGACCGTTTTTTGCAAAAAACGCGCCCTGCCAGAAACTTAGGTCCTACAACTCGATCTCACCATTTTCTTTCGGTTCGATCTGCAACGGCGTCTTGCGCCGAATTATGATATCACCATTGGGCAATACTTCGGGCGCGTGATAATTGGTGAAATCGCCAATCATCCCCTGTAAATCTTCAAACGCTGGTCCCATCTGCTCTGCCAAACCTTGCAAGTCATTCAAGGCAGGCTCCATCTCGTTCATCAACCCGCGCAAAAGCAGCTTGGCCCCCTCTTCCATTAGGTTCAGACCTTCGCCCAAATCCCCTTTGTCCTCAGAGTTCGCAGTCTGCGCGAACACAGGCGACAGTGCCAAAAATGCGGCGATGATAAATGCAGCTATCTGTTTCATACCACATATATAAGGCATCTTGCCTCAAATTATAAGATCACAAATCGAGATCAATGGTCACAGGGAAATGATCAGACGCGGTCAACAGCGCGTCTCGCAACTCTGGTATCTCATAACACTCAGGGTCATCAAACGGATGCCATATTCGCCAAGCCGGCCCGCGCGCGCGTAAATCTGCCGACACCATGATGTAATCCAACAGCACCGACAAATAGCGCTTTTCACGTTTGATGTAGAACCGCGAGCTGGCAGGTTTTGCACCCATTTTTCGGCTAAGAGCCATCTGGGCGTGCGGATCAAACAGGCAATCTTGCCCATCCTCTCCCAGCACAATTTCGACGCTCGATCGGCCAAACAACTTTTCATATTCATCCAAGCCAGGCCCATCATTGAAATCACCCAAAACCATGACAGATTCAGCCGCGGCCAAATGCGCTTTTATCCGTTGGCGCAGCCAAATACATTGCGCCATTTGCTTGCGGCGATTTTCAATCGCCTTGCGCATCACCGCGACTTTACCGTGCGCGCCATGCGGTGCTTTTGATTTGATATGTACCCCAATCAAGCGCAAGGCTGCGCCCGCCTTGGTTTGCAGTGCCACCTCCAGAGGGGGCTTTGAAAAACTGATCAACTCAGGGGTAGCATCAGTGTCCAGATCACGCCGAAACACCCCATCAAAACGCGGCGCATCAGCGCTGCCTTTTTTACCCGTCTCATCGCCCTTGGGGTCATGGATCGCGGTAAGAGCGTCAGGGTCAAAAAGCAAGGCAATCTCTTGTTGTGTTGAATTTTCAAAACCCAACAACGCCTTTCGTGTCCGCAAGCCAAACCGTTCAGCAAAGTTTTCCAGCGCCGCAACGCCATCTCGCCGTCGGCTGCTGTCCGGAGCCTCAATCACCATAATCGCATCGGCATCCATTGCCGTCATAATTTTGGCAATCGCCTCAAGCTGCTGCCCTCGCGTCACATTGCGTCGCCGCGACCATGCGCCATCCAGCAGCGGCATGCCGTCCTCGTCAAACAGGCTGTCAAACCACTCGATGTTATAGGTGGAGATCCGCATCAGGCCGCGTTCCTTTGGATTTCTTCCCAAGCATTGTTGATCATAATCAAGCGCACCTCGGCCAGTTTCACGGCCTCTTCGGGGACACCCCTTGCAATCATCCGGTCCGGATGGGTTTCACGCACCAAAGCGCGATAAGCCGCCTGGATATCCGCAAAGCTTGCATCCGACACAACCCCCAACACATCATAAGGGTCTGGCACCGCATCGGTGACAAATTGCGCCTTCATCGCCCGAAATTCGCGTTTTTCCATCTCAAAGATGCCCGCAACACGGTCCAGAAAATCATCTTCATTTGGGTGATACTCGCCATCAGCCAGTGCGATGTGAAACAGACCCTCCATCAGATCGCACAGGGCCTCGCGCCGTGTGCCAAACATCGCTTTGATCCGGTGGGCATATTCTTCAAAACCCGCCACATCGGTGCGCGCCATGTTGAATATCCGCGCAGCATTACCTTCTTCTTCAGGCGGGATGTTGAACACTTCGCGAAAGGCTGTCACCTCGTCGCGGGTCACCAATCCATCGGCTTTGGCCATCTTTGCCCCCAGTGCAATAACCGCGATGGTAAAGCCGACCGATTGCTCGGGCGGGGTGCGCAGGCGCTCGAACACTTCGGACAGGCCTTCACCACTGGTGAGGGCCGACAGGGCGTCAGTTATGCGGGTCCATATAGACATGCGGCTAGGATAGCGAGTATTTGCCGGAGTGTCAGGTCACGTATTCACTAGTTTTTGTAACAAGGCCTAGCCCAACTCGCGAATGCCGTGTGGCGTTTGGATTCGCCCGCGAAAGCTGGCCACTTCGCCTTGCGTGATGCTCACCCTTGGGTCTGCAAACATACTGTCTAAAGCTGCTTTCAGCGCTTTGGCTTGTGGGTGGATGACTTCAAACATCAGCAATCTGCATCCACTATCTGGCAGCCGCGCTGCGGGATGGGCCGCGCCATGCCACTGGATCAGAGCAGGATAGGTGTTCTGAAATGGCAGTTTTCCGTCCGCAGGCACCGCCATTTGCCAACGTAAATCGGCGCGCGCCAATTCTACTGGTACCCCAACCCCATCAGGCGCGGCTGAAATTGCTGCAGCCATATCCTGCGTGCGGCAAATCCAGTTGGTCAATCGCGGCGCGCCGCTGAAATTGTCCAGATCAAACCAGCGCAGGTGGGCAGGTGCTGGCGCTTCAGGGTTCACTGAAATCACCTCCAGATACACATTGCCCAACCCCAACAATCGGTTATGCGTCGCCATCAGTGGATGTTCGCCACCGCCTGCCAACGAAACACCCAGTGCCTCTTCGACAACAGCGACGCCTTCCTCTAACGTCGATGCGGCCACAGCCAAGTGATCAAGCTCCAGCATTTTTGCCCCTTCTTCCTGCCATAAGTTCCTGCTGTGCGGCGGCGCATTGATGTCTCAGGCCTTGGCCTCGCGAATAATGCGCAAAATATCTTGTGCGGCTTCGGGGATGTTTGTGCCCGGCCCAAAGATCGCTTTTACGCCGGCGTTATACAAGAATTCATAATCCTGCTGCGGAATGACCCCGCCGCAAATCACGATGATATCATCAGCACCGGCAGCTTTCAGAGCTTCGATCAGTTTGGGTGCCAGCGTCTTGTGCCCCGCCGCTTGCGACGAAATTCCGATCACATGCACGTCATTGTCGACCGCATCTTGGGCTGCTTCTTCAGGCGTTTGGAACAATGGGCCAACGTCCACGTCAAAGCCGATGTCGGCGAAGGCTGTGGCGATCACCTTGGCGCCACGGTCATGACCGTCTTGGCCCATCTTGACCACCAACATCCGTGGGCGCCGCCCTTCGTCTGCGGCGAAATCTTCGACTGATTTCTGGATCGCGGCAAAGCCCGCATCGCCTTCATAAGCAGCGCCGTATACACCGGCTAGGGTTTTGACTTCGGCGCGGTGACGCCCGAATGTTTTCTCCATCGCCATGCTGATTTCCCCTACCGTTGCGCGCGCGCGTGCCGCATCAATTGCGATTTCCAAAAGGTTGCCTTTGCCCGAAGCCGCAGCATTTTCCAGTGCCTTCAGGGCTGCGTCGCAGGCCGCTTGATCGCGTTTGGCGCGGATGTCTTTCAGCATTGCAACTTGATTGTCGCGCACGGCCACATTGTCGACGTCCAGAATGTCGATGTCGTCTTCGACCTCCAGGCGGAATTTGTTGACCCCAACGATCACATCGTCGCCGCGATCCACGGCCGCTTGCCGACGTGCCGCGGCTTCTTCAATGCGCAGTTTGGGCATGCCCGAAGCCACGGCCTTGGTCATGCCGCCCATAGCGTCGACTTCTTCGATGATTTTCCACGCCTCTTCGGCCAAATCCGAAGTTAGTTTTTCAACATAATAAGATCCCGCCAGCGGATCGACCACATTGGTCACACCGGTTTCGTTTTGCAAAATCAACTGGGTGTTACGGGCGATGCGCGCCGAGAAATCAGTCGGCAGCGCGATGGCCTCGTCAAAGGCATTGGTGTGCAGTGATTGGGTGCCGCCCAGAACCGCGCTCATCGCTTCATAAGCGGTGCGCACCACGTTGTTATAGGGGTCTTGTTCCTGCAGCGACACGCCTGATGTCTGGCAATGGGTGCGCAACATCATGGATTTTTCTTGCTTTGGATTAAACTCGGACATGATTTTGTGCCACAGGAACCGCGCGGCGCGCAATTTGGCCGCTTCCATGAAAAAATTCATACCAATGGCGAAGAAGAACGATAGACGACCAGCAAAGGCGTCCACATCCATGCCGCGCTCCAAGGCAGCACGCACATACTCGCGCCCATCCGCCAGTGTGAAGGCCAGTTCCTGCACAAGGTTCGCGCCAGCCTCTTGCATGTGGTAGCCCGAAATCGAGATCGAGTTGAATTTTGGCATGTCGGTCGAGGTGAATTCGATAATGTCACTGACAATGCGCATCGAGGGTTCAGGTGGGTAAATATAGGTGTTGCGCACCATGAATTCCTTGAGGACGTCATTTTGGATCGTGCCCGAGAGGGCCGCGCGATCGACGCCCTGCTCTTCGCCTGCCACAATGAAACTGGCCAGCACCGGAATAACAGCGCCATTCATGGTCATTGAAACTGAAACCTTGTCCAGCGGAATACCGTCGAACAGAATTTTCATATCTTCAACGGAATCAATAGCAACGCCAGCCTTGCCAACGTCGCCCACCACGCGTTCGTGATCAGAATCATACCCGCGGTGGGTGGCCAAATCGAAGGCCACCGAGACCCCCTGCTGACCCGCCGCCAATGCACGGCGGTAAAATGCGTTGCTTTCCTCGGCGGTGGAAAATCCGGCGTATTGACGGATGGTCCAAGGACGGCCTGTGTACATGGTGCTGCGCGGCCCGCGCGTAAACGGCACTTCGCCCGGCATACTACCCATATGCGCCAGACCTTCGGCGTCTTCGGCTGTGTACACCGGTTGCACAGCGATGCCTTCGGGCGTTTGCCACGTCAGATCATCCGGTTTACGGCCACGCAGTTCTTTTTCTGCGCGCTTAGCCCACGCTTGCTTCTTCTCGGTCATGGAATTGTCCTCTTTCCGTTTCCAACGGCCGCAGATGTGTCCCTGCTGGTCCGCTGTTTGAATTCTCTGCATATGTCGCAAGGCCATCAGCGCCGCCGCGCAGCCATGCGATGTCTTCGTCATATTGCGCCTGAAGCGCCGCAATATGGTGGTCTTGAAAGGGTTGCCAACGCGTATAGTCATTTGGCATTTCTTCGGCTTTCGCCAGGCTGCCGCGATCCACCAATATTTGGCGCAGTTTGGCGCATCCGGCCGAAGCATTGTGCCAATCGTCACGTCCGCGCATCCGCACTGGCACGGCCCCATTGTTGAGCAGTTCCAATTGCTGATCGACCTGACCTATCATTGCTTCAAACGGCCAAACCACCAGCTCCGCTTGCGGAAAGACCGACGCCACTTCGCCAATAACATCGCGCCAACGGCGAGGCTGGGTCACCAAACGGTCCAATTCTTCGGAATCCGGCATTTTGCGGCCACGTTCGACCAAATAGTTCAGAACAGATGCCCAATATTTGTCGTATGAGCGGATCGACAGTGTCACCCGTTTGCAGTGCAAGCCAAATGCATTTGCAAACCGGTCCATTCGCGCCTGGACTTCTGGATAAAGCTGCCCAACCGCCAGATTATCCCACATCGCGCCCATCATGTTTTCTTCGCTTACGATCAATGACTTAACGCCAGAGAGTTCAAGTCGACCCAGTTCCATCCGGATCAACCCAGAGGAGCGCGCACCGCGTATCAATGCGTCATGGGTGATGTTGCCAGGCTTTTTTACCAACCCTGTGAACAGACCAGAGCGTGTCCGGTTCGGCCCCCAAAACTCGGTGCCCATCGTGTTCAGGTTATCCCGATTGTTTTCGAGATAGGTTTGTAGGGTTGTTGTGCCAGTGCGATGCGCACCTAAATGCAATATAACGTCCACGAGAGATCGTACTCCGCCAATGATGACAGCCTTTGCCGCCTGAAAATGGTATCTTGTCGATAGCATTAGGCAGACTCCGTAATCATAGGATTAACGACGATGTGTTTTGGCGTGGATGTACGCAGATAGTGGAACAGAGCGAAAACAAGGGTATCTAACGCAGTAGGGAATGGGGATTTACGTATTGATATTAAACAATATTTCTTACCTTCAAAGCCCAAATATCCCAGCGCAGTTTTTGCCCGGACCAACAGGTTAGCGACGGTATTTATAACAAATTTGAACGACATTTTCCATGAGGCCGAGACTAATTTTAGCCTTGTTATAAACGGCTTGCCACCCATACACGTCAGGCCGCCGCGCGGGGCTTTGATTGCCCAAAACACCTCGCGCGGCCGCCTGTCCGTTATATTGGTCTGGGCGCTCATTCAAATTCCATGATCACGTCATCAACCGCCAGACTGTCGCCCGCTGCAGCGTTTATCTTTGTGACCACGGTTTTCTTTTCCGCCCGCAGAATGTTCTCCATTTTCATTGCCTCAACAGTGCATAAGGTTTGGCCCTCTTGCACTTCATCGCCAACTTGGACCGCCAAAGACACGATCAAACCAGGCATCGGGCAAAGCAGGAATTTCGACGTATCCGGCGGCATTTTCTCGGGCATCAAACGGGCCAACTCTGCTTGGCGCGGGGTGCGGACAAAGACGTTCAGATCGGCGCCACGTAGGCGCATCCGGAACCCGCCCGGAATTTTGCCGGTTTTGATCATCAGCGGTGTGCCATCCACATCAAGGGTGGCCAGTGGTTGGCCCGGTTCCCAATCCGAGGCCACGCGCGAATCGCCGCCACCCGCAAAGGAAATGGTCGCCCCCATCGGATCAGCATCGACCACGACAGGGAAGGATTGTCCTTGTAAACTCACCACCCAATCAACGCCGACTTTACGTTCATGATTGTCCATTCGTCCCGACACACGCGTACGCCGAATTTCGGCCATCCGGTACATCGCCGCCGCCGCTGCTGCGACGCGACGCAGCATGTCGTCAGGCAATTCAACCCCGTTGAACCCTTCGGGGAATTCTTCTTCGATAAAGGCTGTTGTCATGTCGCCTGAAATGAATTTTTCATGATCCATCACGGCGGACAGGAACGGTAGGTTATGGCCAATGCCTTCTACCTCGAAACTGTCAAGCGCGGTGCGCATCCCGTCGATGGCTTTGGCGCGGGTTGGCGCCCATGTGCAGAGTTTGGCAATCATCGGGTCATAATACATCGAGATTTCGCCGCCCTCAAAGACGCCGGTGTCATTGCGCACCACATGCGAAGCCTCCGACACTTCTGCCGGCGGGCGGTAGCGGGTCAAACGACCGATAGACGGCAGGAAGCCGCGATAGGGGTCTTCGGCGTACAGGCGGCTTTCGACGGCCCACCCGTTCAGCTTTACATCCTTTTGCGACATGGTCAGCTTTTCGCCATCCGCCACGCGGATCATTTGCTCGACCAAATCGACATCGGTGATCAACTCGGTCACAGGATGTTCCACCTGCAAACGGGTGTTCATTTCCAGGAAATAGAAATTGCGGTCACCATCGACGATGAATTCGACCGTGCCCGCACTGGTATAGCCAACGGCTTTGGCCAGATCGACAGCCTGATTGCCCATTTTCTTGCGGGTTTTTTCGTCCAGAAACGGGCTCGGCGCTTCTTCGATGACCTTTTGCTGGCGGCGCTGGATCGAGCATTCCCGCTCGCCCAGATAAATCGCGTTGCCGTGCGCATCAGCCAACACCTGAATTTCGATATGGCGCGGTTGGGTGATGAATTTTTCGATGAAAATCCGGTCATCGCCAAAACTGGCTGCGGCTTCATTCTTGGAGCTTTGGAACCCCTCAACGGCCTCTTTATCATTCCACGCAATCCGCATGCCTTTGCCACCGCCACCGGCAGAGGCCTTGAGCATCACCGGATAGCCAATATCACGGCTGATTTTCACTGCCTCATCGGCGTCTTCGATCAATCCCATGTGGCCGGGCACTGTCGCAACACCCGCTTCAATGGCGATTTTCTTACTGGTAATCTTGTCGCCCATGCTTTCGATCGCGCCAACGGGTGGGCCGATAAAGGCCACACCCTCGCGTGCCAAGGCCTCAGCGAACAGTTTGTTCTCACTCAAGAAACCGTAACCCGGATGGACGGCCTCTGCCCCCGTTTGGCGGATCGCGTCCATCACCTTGTCGATCACAATATAGGATTGGTTTGCAGGTGGTGGGCCAATATGAACCGCTTCATCCGCCATTTTGACGTGCAGCGCATTTTTGTCTGCATCCGAATAGATCGCGACCGTTGCAATGCCCATTTTGCGGGCAGTCTTGATCACCCGACAGGCGATTTCGCCACGGTTGGCAATGAGTATCTTTTTGAACATCTAACAGGCCTTTCTTGTGTATTCAGCGCCGTCACGGCACGGGTCGAATTCAGGTTTCGCACCTAATTTGTGATTGAACGCAAAAAACCACCGCAAGGCATGCCCTACGGTGGTTGTTTTAGATTTGGTGGGTCTTGCGCGGAACCCGGTCCGAATTTCGCGCTGGAATTTCTGTGTTAGGTTAGTTGCATACGCCAAGATCGTCGCACAGCGCACCCGCGCCCGCGCCGATAACCGCACCAGTGAGCAGGCTGCCGCCAGCGACTTCCATGACAACAGCGCCTGCAACAGCGCCTGCACCTGCGCGCTGAACGTCGTTGTCCAGACAGCCAGCAAGCGGCGTGATAAGAATGGCGACCAGGGCCAAGTGTTTGATCTGCATTGTTTTGTGCCTCCAACAATTGTTTTTATTGCTGGCAGATATAACAGGTTTGGATTCTCATGAGAATCCCCTGAATTCACCTGTGGCTTTTCGGCCATTCTTTGCTCAAATGTCGGGGCTTTCCGCCCGAAAAAAAGCGGTCCGGGCCAAAAGGCACCGAACCGCTTAGAAGGGGAAGGGTAACGGTATTGAGTAGTACAAGCAGATGTCTTGCTGGGGACATCTGCCATACAATGGATATTGTTTGAAACGACGCGGGCTGAACAGCCCAAGCTTGACCCTAGGTCATTTTGGGCAGAATTCTGCCAAATTGCCGGTGTCACAAGCAAATTCACGCCGATTCCTCCTCAAAAGCTTCTGGGAAGGCCGCCCGCGCGCGACGTTCGTCGATGCGCAGCAGCGCCCCGTAACTTTCAGAATCAAAAGGGTCCTCGGCAGGAATCACTTCGCGGCCAAACATCCACGCCAACCGCCCCGCGTCCAGATTGCCCCGCTCAAAAGGTTCATCACCAAATTGAAACCAAAGCGCCATCATAAAGCCGACATCGGCCTTGCGATCTGCTGGTCGCCGGTCAGCAAACCGCTCGCGCGCGGTCAAAGGGGTGATACCCTTTTTGTTCGGTCTACGAATTGTGAATTGGAAATCGGTTCCGGGCAATCGCCCTGGAAATCCACGATGCTTCAGCATGAATACCCTCCTGAAAACAAAAGGTTATGTGCTGTCGTGGGGGGGGACGGAGCGGGCCGAAAAGCCCGCCCCGAAAGTATTTTAGTACTTAGTTGTAGGCTGCTCAACCATAACTGGTTCTTCAACGTAAACAACTTCTTCTTGTTGGCCACATGCTGCGACAACCACGAAAAGGCTAAGAGCCACAACTGCTTTGATGGAATTCGACATTCTTGTCTCCTACTGTTTCCAATGGCCCCGATGCAGCCAATTGGCCACACCATTCCCATTGATGAGTTACAGGTTACATGGAGGTAACCTTGAGGGACGGTAACGTATAAATGTTTGCTTGAACACCACAAGCGTCGCAATCGGCAAATTTGTGACGCGATTACATCATCTTTTTCGCTAAGTGAGGTCTTTTGCACACGAATTCCCAACATGCTCAGAAACCCTCCCACTTACAGGTGGTCCCGTCTGGGGAATAAACCTCGAAAAACTGGGTTGCTTCGGGGGCGGGCTTGCCAAAGGTCACTTTTCGGTCCGAAATCGAAATAATTATCTTATCCACGGACCGTTTTTGAGCGATCAGCACCGGAAGCGCCGACGATTCGCATAGATGCTTGATATCGACCTCGGCTTGCTCAAAGTTGATTCGCCCAGCCTCGCGCGAAATTTCTGGGGCGACATAGCGGAAACGATAGATGTTTTCCGCCCCCTCGGCCTCCCAGATCACCTCGTGGAATTCAACAAGTTGGCCGGATGGCACACTGATTGGCTCGGCCCCTGCCACAACAGGGCAAAGGGCCGCCAGAAACGCCAAACGGATGGTCCAAAATGGCCGCATTACAGTGGGATGTTCCCGTGTTTTTTCCACGGGTTTTCCAGTTTCTTGCCACGAAGCGAAGCAAAGGCACGACAAATACGTTTGCGCGACACAGAAGGTTGAATCACTTCATCAACAAAGCCGCGTTCCGCCGCAATAAACGGGTTGGCGAAACGGTCCTCGTAATCGGCCGTGTGCTGGGCAATTTTTTCCGCATCCCCCAGATCGGCACGGTGGATGATTTCGGTTGCGCCCTTGGCACCCATCACCGCGATTTGGGCGGTGGGCCATGCGTAGTTGAAGTCACCGCGCAGGTGTTTTGACGCCATCACATCATACGCCCCGCCATAAGCTTTGCGCGTGATCAGTGTAACTTTTGGCACCGTCGCTTCACCATAGGCAAACAACAGTTTCGCGCCGTGTTTGATGACGCCGCCATATTCCTGGCTGGTGCCGGGCAAAAAGCCGGGCACATCGACCAATGTCAGGACCGGGATCTCGAAAGCATCGCAGAACCGCACGAAACGCGCCGCTTTGCGTGATGAGTCAATATCCAGACACCCCGCCAAAACCATCGGTTGGTTTGCCACCACACCCACAGTTGCCCCTTCCAGGCGGATGAACCCCGTCAGGATGTTTTTGGCGTACTCCTCCTGAATTTCGTAAAAATCGCCCTCATCGGCCAACTTGATGATCAGCTCTTTCATATCATATGGCGCGTTTGGATTGTCTGGTATCAACGTGTCCAGACTGTCATCCAACCGGCTCGGATCATCAAAGAACGGCCGCACCGGTACTTTGGAGCGGTTGTTCAGCGGCAGGAAATCCACCAAACGGCGCACTTCGGACATCGCCTCGACGTCGTTTTCAAACGCGCCATCAGCAACGCTGGATTTCTTGGTGTGGGTCATTGCCCCGCCCAACTCCTCGGCGGTGACAACTTCGTTGGTGACGGTTTTCACCACATCCGGGCCAGTGACGAACATGTATGAGCTATCTTTGACCATGAAAATAAAGTCGGTCATGGCCGGGGAATAAACGTCACCGCCGGCACATGGTCCCATGATCACCGAAATCTGCGGGATCACGCCTGACGAAAGTACGTTGCGAAGGAAGACTTCACCGTATCCACCAAGTGCTGCCACACCTTCCTGAATACGCGCACCGCCAGCGTCGAAAAGGCCGATTATGGGGGCGCGGTTTCTCAGGGCCATATCCTGAATTTTTATGATTTTCTGCGCGTGGGTCGCGGAAAGCGATCCACCAAATACGGTAAAATCCTTGGCAAATATATAGACGACGCGGCCATTGATGGTGCCCCAACCGGTTACAACACCGTCGCCGGGTATTTTGGTTTTTTCCATGCCGAAATCGGTGCAACGATGCTCGACATACATGTCGAACTCTTCAAACGAATTCTCGTCGAGCAGCAATTCGATGCGCTCACGCGCCGTCAGCTTGCCGCGCTTGTGTTGGGTGTCGATGCGCTTCTGCCCACCACCAAGACGCGCCACCGCGCGGCGCTGCTCCAGTTCTTCAATAATATCTTTCATGAAATGCCCCATCCCCGTGCTTGAAGGCCGGTGACAACGTCACATGACTTTCGTGAATAGCACGGTGACGGGTTGGGACAAATGGAGGTTTTGAGGATGAGGCACGTTGCGGCGCGCGATCTAGGACCCAAACACCGGGAGCAATCAGCTTCTTTCGCGCCGCAATACATTGCCTTGCTCGGGCATTTCCGGCTTCAGTTTTTTGTATGTTTTGTCTGCATGAAACGAGCGCGCCTT
>DEIK01000053.1 GCA_002352425.1 Rhodobacteraceae bacterium UBA2776 | reverse complement strand
AAAACAGCGGACACCTATTAACGAGATGCGTCACAGCCTACCCATTGCCCCACAGTTCTACGTAACTGCCCCGCAGCCCTGCCCCTATTTGGACGGGCGAATGGAGCGCAAACTGTTCACCGCATTGCAGGGTGAAAATGCGGGCAAGCTGAATGATGCGCTTTCCAAACAAGGGTTTAGACGGTCGCAAAACGTGCTGTATCGCCCATCCTGTGCGGAATGTTCGTCCTGTTACTCGGCCCGTATCAGGGTCGCTGATTTCACCCCCTCCAAAAGCCAGCGTCGCATTCTTAAGCGCAACGAAATGCTTTCGCGCAATGCCATGTCGCCTTGGGCCACCGAGGATCAATACACCCTGTTTCGCCGCTATCTGGAGCATCGGCATGCGGATGGCGGCATGGCCGACATGGACATTTTTGAATTCGCTGCGATGGTCGAGGAGACGCCGATCAAAAGCCGGGTGATTGAGTACACAAGCCCTGTTGAGCCCGACGCGGTAGAACCCAAACTGGCGGCCGTTTGTTTAACGGATGTTTTTGATGACGGGCTGAGCATGGTCTATTCGTTTTTTGAACCTGAACTGACCAAAAACAGTTTGGGCACCTATATCATTTTGAACCATATCGAAATCGCCCGCACCGCCGGCCTGCCCTATGTGTATTTGGGTTATTGGGTGCCTGACAGCCCCAAAATGGCCTATAAGGCAGGGTTTGCCGCGCTTGAGGTTTACCAAGGCGGCGAATGGGTGGATCTGGGCGACCCCGAAAGTTTTGAGGATGACTCGCATCCGCTGTCAATTGATCCGATTGCCGAACAAGTGGCGCAGATCAACCTGCCAGACATCCGGCCAACCAAAACGGAAATGGACTAGACTGGACTTGATTGGGCCCGCTGGTCGCAGGCCCAATCGGTATTAGTTTGCAAACAGGTTTGGCACGATCGTCACGACCGACGGGAAGTACCAAAGCAAGGCCAGTCCCACCACCTGTATCAACACAAACGGAACGATCCCGCGGTAGATATGTCCGGTGGTCACGCTGGGCGGTGCCACACCACGCAGATAGAACAGCGCAAACCCAAAAGGCGGTGTCAGGAACGAGGTTTGCAGGTTCACAGCAATCATGATGGTCACCCATTTTGGATCGAACGTGCCGCCATAGATCACTGGCCCGACGATCGGGATCACGATGTAGATAATCTCAAGGAAATCGAGCACGAAGCCAAGGAAGAATAGCACCATCATAACGATCAAGAACACCTTCATCTCATCGTCAAAGCTGGTCAGGAAGGTCTGGATATAGTGCTCGCCGCCAAAGGAGATGATCACAAGGTTCAGCAATTGCGAACCGATCAAGATGGTGAATACCATGCTGGTGACCTTGGCGGTTTCACGCACGATTGGCGATAGAACCGCGCCCTTGAACAACACCCAACAGCCATAGAGCAGACCGAACATCGCAAACAGATAGGCCGACTTGGCAAAGATGAAAGCGATGACGTCTTCGACCGGCACCGAGTCGCGGTTCATCCGTAGATCAAAGTTCACGCCAACCAAGATCATGATGATAATCGCGAAGGTCGCCATCACAATCACCTTGCCGGTGCCGCCCTGATCTTTCAGCTTGCGATAGGCCGCCAGCAAGATCGAGCCACCTGCCCCAAGGGCTGCGGCCGGTGTCGGGTTGGTGATGCCGCCAAGGATCGAACCCAGCACCGCGATGATCAACACCAGCGGTGGAAAGACAACCGCGATCAACTCGTTCTTGCTGAGCAGCTTGGTGGCATAGACCACACCATAAAGCGTGAGCAGACCCGGGATCAGCAGGTAGATCACAGACCAACCTGATGTGGTGACCGGGCTGATCATGGTGATGTCAGTGACAAAGACCAGCACAACCCCCGCCAATCCGATCAGGATCGGTTGGGTTTTGGCCTTGGGCGCGATGCCACGGGCAAAAATCAGGATCAGCGCCATAAAGACAAAGAAGATCGCAATACCGGTCCCGATTGGTGCGGCGGCAGCAATTTTGGCGCTTAGGGCTTCGGTGACTTCTTCGTCGGACAGTTTGTGGCTTTCTTGATCCACACCCGAGGCTTCAATCGCGGTCTGCTGTGCAACGGCTTGGTCCCATTTCTCCTGCCCGTGCAGCTCGATCAGCGAGGCTTGGCATTTGGGTTCCACATTGGTGCGCAAAACCGAGGCTTCGCCAACGTCAGAATAGCTGTCTACAGTGGTGTCTTGGCTTCCGACCACACCAATGTTGCCCAGCAGAAACATGCCGCCGATCAACACCAGCGGTGCGCCAAGGAACCATGTCAGGCTCCAACGACGTGTCAGACGATCACCCGTGGTGTCCATCATTGTTACCGGTGGCGCGTGTTGGGGTTTCACCAACGCATACCCAAAGGCATAAAGCGCATAGAGGAAGGCCAGCATGACGCCCGGCAAAATCGCCGCCTGAAACAGGGTGCCGACTGATACAACAGCCGCCTCGCCCAGATAGGTCAGCGCATCGGTACAGCCCGCCAGTTGGGCGCGTTGTTCTTGGGCCGCGGAATAGAGGTCGCCCGCCAAGGTGCCCAGCAGCACGATCACAATAGAGGGCGGAATGATTTGCCCCAACGTACCAGAGGCCGCGATAACGCCGGTCGCCAATTCAGGCGAGTAGTTGTTTTTCAACATGGTGGGCAAGGACAACAGCCCCATAGTCACCACAGTCGCACCAACGATACCGGTTGAAGCGGCCAAGAAGGCCCCCACAACCACAACCGATACAGCCAAACCACCGGGCAGCGGGCCAAACACCTGCGCCATTGTTGTCAGCAAATCATTGGCAATTTTTGAACGTTCCAGCGTGATCCCCATCAACACGAACATCAGCACGGCCAGCAGGGTTTCGATGGATTGCCCCGCCAACACACGTTCATTCATGCGGTTTACGATGAAGGACACGTTGCGATTTAGCGCGGTTTCCCAGCCAGCCTCGAACACGGGGCCGGCGATCCTCGGTAAATCGGGGTATCGGAAGGTCGTTATAATATTAGGGTCAGCACCGCTGGCCACCAGATCGGTAAAGGCCTGCGAGCTTTGATCAATTGCGAAATGCGTTAGCAACCCCGCACTGTCGAGGCCCGCGATAATCCCAAAGGAAATTACACCTGCCCCGCCGATAGCAAAGGCCACCGGAAAGCCCGACAAGATCCCGCCAAATAGGCAAAGGAACACAATAAGCAGGCTGATTTCTACGCCATCAAGTCCAAATAACATTAGTCGTCGTTCCTTTAATGCGTGCCCTCATAGGCTTCTTCACCTGCGCCAAGCGTATCCTTGTCGAGATATTTACCTTCTGATTCCGGCCCTTCCTTGAATTCAAGGTAGGAGCGGTAAAAGAAAGCGATGGCCTGTAAGAAAACCATGCCAACAAACGCGATCAGCAATATTTTGAACAGGAAGTATCCAGTGAACCCATTGGGCGAGAACCCGATGAATTCGACGTTCCAGCGAAACGCGCGGGATTTTA